>JBEKSZ010000030.1:0-36296 GCA_049516615.1 Candidatus Acidiferrum sp.
TTGCTGTTGTGCGCCTGGCGCCGAAGCAGTGGCGCTCATGCCGACAAAGTGTAAGGAAAACGGGTGCAATCGCCACTAATTTTTGCAGGAAATGTGCCTTATTTTATAACACAGTAGTACTAATATCCAATTGTATTGTAACCTTTGGATCTATTGAAAATGATCGGTCTCACGATTTCGCGCTACGTCATCGAGGAAAAACTCGGTAGCGGCGGCATGGGCATCGTGTACAAGGCCCGCGACCTCCGACTCAATCGGTTTGTGGCCTTGAAATTCCTTCCAGATGACGTCTCACGGGATCAACACGCGCTTAGCCGTTTTCGGCGCGAAGCGCAGGCGGCCTCGCACTGAACCACCCGAATATCTGTACCATCCACGAGATCGAAGTCTTGCCAGCAATGCTGGAACATGGCACCCCGAACAGGTGTCAATTGCTTGTATGAAGACTAGATTGCTCCTCCTCGTAGTATCCGTCTGCGCGGTGTCTCTCGCGCAAACCGCCTCGCCAGGGCAAGAGTAACAGGCGGTCAATCATAATTTTAAGCTCGTGGCCACCGGAAGAGCGATTCCTACAAAGGGCGCGACGGACGCATCGGTCCACACCTACGAATCCGAGGACGGCACTGCTGTCGTCCAGCTCCGCGAGTGGTACAAATCGGCCAGCGACGCACGCAGTGGCCTGGAGAGACTCACGAACAAAGCGTCACGTGTCATCAAGCAAGGTTCGGAGAAAGACGCAACGGGGCGCATCGAGGGCAAGTGGGCGGAATTGATTTTCAGCCATGGCAATAAGGCCAGCCCAGAGATGGTCGTCGCCTGGACAGACGGGGCCACAGTCGTTCGTCTGAGGTCCACGTCCCTGCCACTACTGCTGGATTTCGAAAGTCAGAATTACCCTGGCAACTCGAAAAAAAAACCGAAACTAAGAATCCGATCGGACAATTTCTGGTAAACGCCGAAACTGTCCACGTGGCTCCCGGCACCCAAGTTTCCGGTAACGCGACCACACGGGCATTTTGCTCTCGTCAGGGACAGTCCCCTAACTCATGGTAGATGGTGATGCTCCCAAGCGTGTCCGAATCATAAGCCGCCGAACCCTTGTGCGGCTCGACGGCAGTGAATTCGAACGCGACGTAAACATTGCGTTCTCCACAGTACCAAGGATGTTTGTCTTTCCCAATCTTCACAAGGTCCGAGTATGCGGACGCGTATTTGGACCGTTCATCAAGGTAAAAGGGCTGTCTAAACGGGACACCCTTCGCTCGAAGGTAGTCTTCCACATTCTTGCGCGTCATTCCCGGTTTGAGAACATCGGAGTAAGACTGAAGGTTTGCCTGATAGGCAGTCTCCCGTTTTTCCTTTGCGCTCTGTGCCCGAGCGTTGCAGGTTCCAGTCGCGAACAGCCCAAGAAGTACGAAGCATCGCATCGATAAAAGATATTTCCCCATGTCGGTTTCCATGAGGGCGAACATAGCACCAGCGTCCATGCATCCTCAAGGGCCACGTTTGCGTTGGCAGGTCCTGAGTCGACGCAACACTCAGGTAGAACCCCGCTTACAGTGAAAACAAAGGCGAGAATCGATCGCCGGGGTCAGATCAGTCGGAACCCTACCCTGGCGAGGTGTTGACCAAATGCGGCCGAGAATTAGGTTCCGCCGGAGAAAGCAACGTCGAATGAAAGCATTAGATGACCGCTGCATTCATCAATCCCTCGTCTTTCTCGTATGAGTCAGCAGGCTTCACGGATGACAACGCGAATGTTTATCAAACCCCAACCAATCCATCGTTCGAGGTATGGACAAACAGCTCAGGCGATATAGAGAGCTGGAATATTACTATTCGCGGCGAAGAACTAATTATCATGAGCGTTTGGGCACCGCAAGCGGGGGTTTCCGAACTCCGGAGGCGACTCCATTGCTCCTGGGGAGCCGCTGCTCTACGGGTATGACGGTGAGAACGGCTACCCCGGAACGTGGGCAGTCTCCACAACAGGCATAACTGTGCCCGAGCCAGCGAGCGGAGCTCTTCTGATTGCTGGTCTCTTCGTCTTGGCGGGCCTCGCTTTGAAGAAATATCTTTAATCAATTGCGAATCGGGGAACGGGGCGGCGAAGCTTACCGCCCTTTTCTTTTTGTGGAAGATGAACTCCACGACCCGCCGCATTGCCCGTGAGACTTGGCAATGCCCCCAGGACATCAGCAATAGCGAGATCGAAGGCGCGTAATTCGATGTGTGGTGGGACCGGCTGGCAGGATCGCTGCGCGGAGGCGTTGCCGGGCCGAGAATCGTGGAAGCGCTTGAAGGAAATCGCCGGGGACCTTGCGGCTGGGATTCGTGCCGTGGATTGAGAGGTTGAAACGGTTGTCGACGATTGCTGCGTTTAAAGCGATCAATTCACGTGTCACCTGTACGTCACCAACGACAGCATTCCGGGCGTTTCTAGCCGTTCTAGCCGGTGCTTCCTGGTCAATAGAATCAATAACTTCCATGTTCTCAACAAGGCCGCAGAGACCGAATCCCACCCGCGCCCCCCCTAAAATCGTGGTCCGGAAATCGCCTTCCCAAGATCCTATAGCGCACGGTTATAAGATCCGAACAACAAGGTATTAGACGTGTGAGGCATATACCGCTACGTTCCGTGGGACGGCTTGCCCGCAGCCGACTCGGACTGTCTCTCTCGTAGCGGGAGACGGATCGCGGGCGCTTAGCTGCCGGAAAAAGGGCGAAAACAATGCCGGAAAAACGTCGGTCTCGGAGCGAGTACAGGAAATGCTGGCTTTGAATAAGCTCGATGAGGCGCGAATGCTGGGGGTCAGCGCTAGGACGGTCGACCGCCTCATAGCCCTAAAGCGCTGGCAAGTGCGCCGCTTAGGGCGGCGCGTCCTCATTCCGCGCAACCGCCTGCAAAACCTCCTCCGGGCAGATCATCCAACGCAATCGCAGCCTACCGCCCGGACGGAAAAGGCGATCCAGATTATTACGTACGGCACGCCGTCGTGAAGGCTCAAGCTGCACTCGATTCGATGGGGAAAAATGCGCTGGATGAGGTGGGATCATAATGCCTCGGCAGAAGAAGAAGTATTCGATTCCAGTATCAGCTGCGCCCATCACTGCGTATGCTGCGCCGGAGCCGCCGTCTTACAGCTTCGATTTGAAGGGCGCGTCGAAATACACAGGCTACAGCATCTGGGCGTTGCGCAAGGCAATCACCAGTAAGCTAATACCCGTCGCTAGCTCGAAGCCGTACATTATTCGCCGCGCTGATTTGGAATCTTTCGTCGACAGCCGGGTGCAGATGGCGGCATGAACGCCCAGCGATGATGGAAGTTGGTAAGCTGGTCCCGCACCCGCTCAATCGCAAGCTATATGGCGACGAGCCGCCCGAATCGGCCTGCTTGATTCTATTCGCACTCGCGGCTTCATCGAGCCAATCACCGCAATTACGATGCGTTCCCCCGACCCTGCGGGACTCGCAGACGGCGTCGGTCGCACCTATGTCCTCTCCGGTCATCGCCGCTACCTCGTTGCCAAGAAACCCGCCCTGACTCAAGAAGCAGCGTCAAGACACCAGCACCGGAAGAAGGAACCCGCAGCGGAAGGAAATTTATTTGAAACTGGCAAGAGGATCAAGCCCGAGACCAAGGCGCCGAAGCCGTGGGCATGGGCGCACGAAACCCGGAGAAACTCATCAAGATCGAAGGTGGAGCCGACTCGCGCGTTGGGAGAGCTAGAAACGTTGCTCGCCACCGTGAACGAGCGTAAGCGTATCATCGACAGCGCGTTCAAGGAACTCACGAAGGTTACTAAAAAGTTGGTAGCGCCAACGGGAATCGAACCCGTATTACCGCCTTGAAAGGGCGATGTGCTAACCGTTGCACCATGGCGCCGCCGACAGAAGATTGTACCGCGCTATCGAGCGCCCGCCAAGGCATCTTGAATTGTGCTCTTGTCAGTGATCGCGTACCGCTTGAAGATCGAGTCGGTTTTGTGCCCGGAGATCGCCATCGCCACGACTTGGGGCACCCGGTCTTTCACCATATTGCGACACGCGCTGCGGCGAAAATCGTGTAGCTTAAGTCCACGGTAAGCGCGCGTTTTCTTTACAAAGGACCCGAAGCCGAGTCGGTCGCAGGCCTCTCTCCACTCTGCGCGAAGATTGGTGGACTCAAACAGCGACTCGTGATCGTGCTCTCTTGCGACGCTTTTGAGGTAGGACACCGTGGCCGCAAAACATCGCAAGGTCTTCCCTGATTTGTCGACCAACGGCAGGACCAAATCCTCTTCCTTTTTCAACAAATGCCCCGGGATATGAATCTCCGTCAGCTTTCGGTCGACCATGCCCCATGTGATCTTGGCTGTGGCGCCGGAGCGCATTCCAGTCTCGTAAATGAAATTCACGATGGGATGCAGGTAGCGGGGCAGTTCGGTCAGCAGCTTAGGCAGGTCCTCCCGGTCCAAGAACCCCCTACGTTTGTTGTCGACACCTGCTCTGATCGGAATCGGCGGCACGTCGGACTTCTTGATTTTGCCGTCTTTTGCAAGCCGATTAAACATCGCGCGGAGAATCGACAGCCGTTTGTTCGTGGTGGCCTTCACACCGTTCTCGACCCACGTGCGCGCTTCCTTCTCAATCTTGGCGCGGCGTTCCGGCGTGACCCTGCCTTCCTTCAACACCCGCCACGCGATCTCTTTCTTTAACGTTTCTTCCGCTCTCTCCACTTCTTCATCTTTTGACTCTCGCCATGTTCTGAATTCCTTCATCTTATCCACGTCAATCGCCGCGACCCGGATGCCTTTAAAGAATCCATCGAGGTCGCGCAGTATGGCCTCTCGTACTTGCTTGCCGCTTTCAAGATAGTGTTCCCGCGCCTCTTCATATCGCAGCCGGGTGTCTTGCACGAACCCCACCTTCGCTAGTGCCTTCCACTCTTGTAGCATTTCATCGGCGGCAACCGGGTCGTTTGTTCCCGTCTTTCGTTGCTGGCGCTGGCCGTCGATTGTGAGAATCATGAAGTAGTTCCGGCCCACCTTGCGGAGAAAGCCTTCGCTGATCTCGTGCTGCAACATGATGGCTCCTGCTCTGGATTCGGCCTTTTTTTACACTCGATTATTATGGTGCAATTTGGGTGCAATTCTCAAGTCGAAAGCGTAGAAATGTCCATTTTAATTGGTATTTGTATCATGTATTCGGCCCTTTCAAGGCCGAAATACGGGTTCGATTCCCGTTAGCGCTACCAAGAATTTCCTAATCCAGCCTACAATTTGCCGGGATCCGCGATTCAGACTTCCATCGCGCTGCAGGAGACTTCCGTGAGTTACGCTGAAAAACATCTGATTGCCGACGAGCAGGTGCAGTACGAAACCAAGCTGCACTGGATCGTGATGCTGGGCCATGTGGTGATCGCGCTCATTCTCGTGGCGCTAGCAATTGGACTCGTTATTGGCGCGCGTTCCAATTGGCAGGGAGCGGGAGCGGGGGTTGCTCCGTCTCCCAACGTTATGTATATCGGCGCCCTCGTTTCTCTGGTCATCGGAGCGATCGTCTTCATCATCGGGCTGGTGCGCCGCGGGGCTACCGAGATGGCGGTGACCAACAAGCGGGTCATTGTGAAGACCGGTTTGGCGAATCGCCGCACGCTGGAGCTGCTGCTGCCGCGCATCGAGAGCGTGGTGGTGGAAGAGCCGGCGATGGGCCGGGTGCTGGGTTACGGAACGGTGATTGTCCGGGGAACCGGCGGAACACCCGAGGTGTTTTCACAGATTGCGCATCCGCTGCGGTTTCGCGAGCAGGTGCAGCGGCAGATCGCCGGGGAAACCAAGGTCTGAGCGCATAGGGCGCGTGGCTCGCCTCGCGGGAATGGCGAGCTAGAGAGCCGGAGGATTCCCCCTCGGAACGGAAATTTTATCGCTGCGGAGGTACTTCACTCGCTGCTGGCCGGTGGGCGTCGGAAACCGGGGCATGAGTGGGTACATGGTGAGATGGTGACGCTCGCTTCATAGAGTGAGCGACACGGCCATGGCGATGGATTAAATTAGAGCTATGAGCCAGGAGCGCCGTGGTTTCCGATTTTTGTGCAATGCCGCCGCCGAGATTGCTCCGGAAGGTTCGCCAAATGCAACGGTCGCCGCGCGTGCCACCGAGATCAGCCTACACGGGTGCTATGTAGAGACGCCCGCACCGTTTGCGAAAGAGACCATGGTGCTGGTGAAAGTTTTTCACGCCGAGGAGTATTTCGAGGCCAAAGGAATAGTGATCTACGTAAAGCCTACCAAAGGGATGGGGCTGGAGTTTCGGGACGTCAATCTTTACTGCCGGGGTATTCTGCAGAAATGGGTCTTGGCGGCGCTGCACAAGCAAGACAAAGGGGACGAATAGGCGCTTTCGCGGGAACTCACGAGATGGCATGTGGAGTGCAGAGCCGAATTGTTTTTGCTCGGGTGGGCGCCGCGCGTGGTTTTCTCAAAGGCTTGGTGGCATGGGACGTTCATGAATGATCATCCACGACGTGCCGAATTTGTCGCGCAGCATGCTGAAACGGAAGGCGAAGAAAGTTTCCGCCATGGGCATGAAGATCTCCCCGCCATCGGCGAGCAGGGCATGAACGCGCTCGGCTTCAGCGATGCTTGGGACGCTGAGCGACAGATAAACGCTGCGCATGGGTTGGAAGCGTTCCCGCGGGACATCGCTGGCCATGATGTGGGTTTCGCCGATGCTCAAGCGGGCGTGCAGGATCTGGTCTTTTCGTTCCGGCGGCACTTCGCCAGCGTCTGGCATCTGCGCCCAGGTCATCAGCGAGGTAATTTTTCCGCCGAGATGCTGTTCGTAAAAGCGGAAGGCCTCGGCGCAGTTGCCGCCAAAGTTGAGATAGGCGTGAAGTTTCATCGCGCGGAGATTCCGATCTTTTTGCGGGGTTGCTCGTATTCGTCGTGACGGCGAAGGAAATCCATGGTCTGGCTTTCGTTGCGGCCTTGGGGTGCGCGATCGAGGATCATCAGGGTGCCGAGTAAATCCTCGTGACCACGGGCGTAGCTAGAGTAGGTGTGGAAGACTTGGCCGGAGTCATTTTTGTAGAAGGCGCTTAGACCGTGCAGCTCGCTCATGGTGGAATTGGGAGGAACGGGCATTTCCGCGAAGTTATGGAAAACCTTGCCACTGGCCAGGTCCTCCGGTGTAAAGGAAACGTGGTAGTCGAAATTGAAGTCGCTTCCGAAAGAGGAGACCCACGGGAATTTCCAGCCCATGCGGGTTTTGTAGGCGGCGATTTCGCCGAGCGGGGCGCGCGACACGACCATCATGGTGACGTCGTGATGCTCAACATGCGGCAATGTGCCGTCGAGATGGTCGGAGATGAACGAGCAACCGGGGCAGCCGGCGGCCCAGCCGGGCCCTAGCATGAAGTGATAGACGACCATCTGGCTGCGACCGTCGAACAATTCGGCAAGAGTGTTCTTGCCCGCGGGCGTGTCGAAGACATAATCCTTGTCGACCTTGACCCAGGGCAAGGCGAGGCGCTCCGCGTTGATTTTGTCGCGGAGGTGGGTAAGCTCCTTTTCCTTGACCAGCAAGGCTTTGCGCGCGGTCAGCCATTCTTCCCGTGAAACGATTTTTGGGTTTTCTGTTGGTTTACTGATGGGCATGATGGCGCTCCTTGTTTTTTTTGACGAGAAGACTTGACGGGCGGCTTTGCCCACCTAGATTTGACGCGCCCGGCTGGAAATCGTTGCGACGGATTGCCCGGGTCCCAAGTCGCGGGCGCCTGCTGCACTTGAGGAGCGAAGAGCACTAAGCTGGTTGTCAAGGCGGCTCCGGTGTGGGAGCGGACGCACCGCGAACTGGAAGCCCTGTTGCAGGATGGCGGTCCGGCGCGTTTTCGGGGCGACCTGCGCGCATTCGGATGATTCTTTGCGGCGGGTTGGCCGTGATGTTTTCTTGCCCTGCGCCACGCCTGCGATGAGCTTACGGCCTCACGTTTATCCTTTCAGTGCTTTTAGTACGGTCGTACCATCCTTCTTCTGCGTGGTCGTGCGACCCTGATGCCAGCTCCCCGGGTTTGGTGGAGAGTAAACAGCGAGAAATGCGGCCATGAACGGTGGCAGTCGAAGGGTCGTGTTGGTCTTCACAATTCTATTGCTCATCTGCAGCATCATTTTGCGGCGCGCCAGATTACGGGCCATGCCGCGAAGAGCGGCAGCGATCAAGGCTGATACAGTTTCCGCTTCACTGGAGTTTGGAGGGCGGCCGCGGACCTATTTGGTTCACGTTCCGCGTGGTCTTAATTCCCAAACGCCACTACCGGTGGTTTTGGTTCTGCACGGAGCCACCGAGAGCAACGACAACGTCGAGAAACTGTCTGGTATGAGCGGCAAGGCAGACCAAGAGCACTTTATCGCCGTGTATCCGAGCGGCACCGGCCACTTGCCGACCTGGAACGCCGGCAACTGCTGTGGCTACGCGGTTGAGAACCACGTCGACGACGTGGGCTTTTTCCGTGCGCTGCTCGAAAAACTGGAGCACGACTACGCCGTGGACCGAAAGCGCGTGTACTTCACGGGGATCTCAAACGGAGCGATGATGTCGTATCGGCTGGCGTGTGAGATGTCCGAGCAGGTTGCGGCGATTGCGCCGGTGGAAGGCGCGCTGAATGTCGATTGCCACCCGTCGCACGCAGTTTCGGTGCTGATTTTCCATGGCACGGCGGACCGCCTGGTGCCTTACGATGGCGGTGTGACGACACAAATAAACAACTCCGTGCCGAAGGCGGTGGATTTTTGGGTCAAGCGGGACGGTTGCTCGGGAGCTCCGGAACGCGGAGAGATTGCGGAAGCGCACAGCGAGAAATATTCCGCGTGCCAGGACGGTACCGCGGTAGCGCTCTACGCGATTCAAGGCGGAAGGCACATGTGGCCGGGGCACGTGCTGAGCGGCAACAGCGTGCCGGCTACGGATCTGATGTGGTCGTTCTTTGCGGCGCATCCCAAACCCTGATTACCTAACACGCGATTTGAGGAGGCACCCGGAGCCCGGCGATAAAGCGCAACCTAAAAGGTTGCTGTTTTTGGTGCGCTCAGAGTAATATGCAACTTAGAGGTTGCGTATTATGAGTAACCGAATCGAGAAGCGGATTGAACTAAGAGCGCCAGTTACGCGGGTGTGGCGGGCCTTGACTGACTACCGGGAGTTTGGCGAATGGTTTCGCGTGAAGCTGGAAGGGCCGTTCCTGGCGGGACAAACTTCGCGCGGATACATTACCTGGCCGGGTTACGAACATCTGAAATGGGAAGCGGTGGTGCAGAAAATTGAGCCGGAGAGGCTATTTTCGTTCACCTGGCACCCGTATTCCGTCGATCCCAAAATTGACTATTCCCAAGAGACGCCAACGCTGGTGGAGTTTCGGTTGGAGAAGACCACGAGCGGCACGTTGCTGATGGTTACGGAGAGCGGCTTCGACAAGATTCCGAGCGCGCGGCGCGCGGAAGCGTTCCTGCGGAATGAGGGAGGCTGGGCGCAGCAGATCGTGAACATTGAGAAGCATGTCGCACAAGAGTCGTAGTAGAACGGGTCCTAGCAGGACGCATCACCCGAAAGGGCGGATTGGCGCGCCGGTGTTTGCCGCGCTGGGCGATGAGACGCGGCTGGTGCTGGTGATGAAGCTCTGCGGCGGGCAGCCGCACTCCATCTCGCAACTGACGGAGGGTTCGCGGCTGACGCGGCAGGCGATCACCAAGCATTTGCGGGTGCTGGAACGGGCGGGAATTGTGCGCAGCGTCCGTAAGGGACGCGAGAGCCGCTTCGCGTTCGACCCGGAGCCGATTGAAGGGATGAAGGACTACCTCAATTTTGTTTCGACGCAATGGGATGAGGCGCTGGGGCGGCTCAAGGCGTTTGTGGAAGATTAAGAGGTTGGGCGATACGTTTGGCCGACCTTTTTCAGACACTCTGTCCGTTCTGTCCGCCGCCGAATGGAAATGGTGCGCGGCACAGAGTAGAATCTAAAAGAGCAGAGTGGCGGGCGGTTGTGGCTCGCGGTATTGCTCGGCGTGGGCTCGAGTTGGAACTGATGCTGGTTTGTAATGGAGAGTTTTGATTATGGCTAATCCCTTTCGTACTTCTAATCCGGTTTTGAATGAGAAGGCGTTTCGCGACGTGGCGGCTGCTGGCGAGGCAATGACGCTGCAGGGGACCGTGAATAAGACGGGCTTGCTGCTGCTGTGCGCGGTGGTGACGGCGGCGTGGACTTGGGGCATGGCGCATTCGGGGACGCCGGAGGCGGCGATGCCGTGGATGTGGGGCGGGGTGCTGGGCGGATTCGTGGTGGCGCTGATTACGACATTTAAAGCGCAATGGTCGCCGATTACCGCTCCGATTTATGCGCTGCTCGAGGGCTTGGCGCTGGGCGGAATTTCGGCGTATTTCGAACGTATGTATCCGGGTGTGGCGATGCAGGCAGTGGGGCTGACGTTCGGCACGCTGTTTGTAATGCTCCTGGCATATAAGACCGGGATGATTCGGGCTACGCAGGGATTCAAGATGGGTGTGATTGCGGCTACTGGCGGGATTGCGGTGCTGTATATCATGGAGATGGTGCTTGGCGGTTTCTTTCACGTTGCGGTGCCGGCGATTAATGGCAGCGGAGTCGTTGGGATTGGCTTCAGCCTTTTTGTGGTGATTATCGCGGCGCTTAATTTGGTGCTGGATTTCGACATGATCGAGTCGGCTGTTAGCGCTGGCGCACCGAAGTATATGGAGTGGTATGGCGCGTTTGGGATGATGGTTACGCTGGTGTGGCTGTATCTCGAGATGCTACGGCTGCTGAGCAAGATGCGGCGTAGGTAGATTTGTGAATCGCGGAAGGCGCCCTCTTCAGCAGTCGGCCGCTGGAAAGGCAAAATCCGCAGGGCTCAGAAGCAGTCGCCCTGCGCTACAGGTTTGGTAGAGATTGCAAACTAAGCAAACGACAAATGAGGCACCGGTGTTGACGCAGAGGTTTGTGGAGGCGCTGCGCTACGCGGCGGAGCTGCATCAATTTCAGCGGAGGAAGGGCAAAGGGCAGCCCTATGTGGGGCACTTGTTGGGCGTGGCGGCGATTGTAATTCAGCATGGCGGGGGTGAGGACCAGGTGATTGCCGCGCTGCTGCATGATGCGGTGGAGGATCAAGGCGGGTTGCCGCGGCTGGGTGAGATTCGCGAAAAATTTGGCGGGGAAGTGGCGAGGATTGTGGACGGGTGCACGGATTCCTACGAGGCGCGCGGAGAGAAGCGCGATTGGGCGGAGCGGAAGCGGGCGTATATCGAACGAGTCGCGATGGAAGCCGAGGATGTGCGGTTGGTTTCGGCGGCGGATAAATTGGCGAATGCGCGGGAGATTTTGGCGGATTATCGGGTGGAAGGCGACGAGGTTTTTAAGAGGTTTCAGGGGAAGAAAGAAGGGACGCTGGGTTATTACCGGCGCTTGGTGGATGTGTTTCGGGCGGCCGGGAGTACGGCGCTCGTGGAAGAATTGGACCGCGTGGTAAGTGAACTAGAGAGATTGGTGAGGTCGGCGGCGCGGTGAAAAGACTAAAGACAACGCCGGGACGCTGAGGAGCCAGAGGAAGCGCAGAGAGGGACGAAGAAGATGCCGAACTAATGACCGCGCTACAAGGGCTTGCTGAGCGTTACTCCCTGGCCTTCTGTGATCGTGTAAATCTTGTCTACGGATAGGTCTTGGAGTTTTTCCACGTTGCCGTTCGGCCAGCGAATTTCTACTGTGTCGATTTTGGTTGATGTGGCCAGGCCGAAATGTTGGCGGAGATCGTTCTGCGACAGGTAGCTTGCGCCGCTACGGACTTCGCTGAATTGTTCGAGAACGCCGCAGCGGATAGTGATGCGGGCGCCGATGGCGGCGCGGTTGCTTTTCGTGCCGACCAGATGGAAGAGCGCGCGATGGTTGCCATCGTGGTTGGTGTTGCGCAGCAGACTGGGCGGTTCGCCCATATTCAATAGGACCACGTCAACGTTTCCGCTATTAAAAATGTCACCGAAGGCCGCGCCGCGTCTTGATTTTAGGGGGAGTTCGGAGAGGCCGGATTCCTTGGAGACTTCGTCGAAGGTGCCGTCGCGATTGTTGCGATGCAGAAGCAGCGGCTGCTGATAACCGGAGCCGACATTTGCAGAGTCGACCTGGGGATAGACGTGGCCGTTGGCGACGAGAATATCCAGCCAGCCGTCGTTGTCCATGTCGAAGAAAGCTGTGCCCCAACCCACGTAGGGATAGCTGGGCTGGCCGAGGCCGGAGGTCCAACTGACATCGTCGAAGCCTTTTTTGCCGAGATTGCGGTAGAGCGAGTTGGGCTGCTCGGCAAAATGCGTAACGAAATAGCTGAACCGCCCCGAGTGATCGTAATCAGCGAAGTCTATGCCCATAGAGCCTAGCGCCTGACCGTCCCCGCTGAGGGCCACGCCTTCGAGCAAGCCTGTTTCGGTGAAGGTGCCGTCGTGATTGTTGTGATAGAGGTAGCTGGGGACGGAATCATTGGCGACGAGCAGATCGGGCCAACCATCGTTGTCGTAGTCGGCCCACATTGCGCCCAAGCCGTAGTAACCGATGCTGTCGTGTACCCCGGCTTTGCTGCTGACTTCTTCAAATGTGCCATCCCCGCGATTGTGATAGAGCAGATCGCTTTCCCCGGGCAGACCCCAAGGCCCGCATTGCACCTGAATGCCTTTGTAATTGCAAAATTTGTTGCTGCCAAACTCGGGCAGATGCTCGAGGTCAATGTGCACGTAGCGCGCGACGAACAAATCGACGTGGCCGTCGCGGTCGTAGTCGCCCCAAGCCGCGCCAGTGCTGAAACCGCCGCCGCGCAGACCGGCTTTTTCAGTGACGTCTTCGAACTTGCAGTTGCCCAAGCCGCGATACAAGACATTCCCGCCGTAACCGGTGACGAAGAGATCTAAATGGCCGTCGTTGTCGTAATCGGCTACCGCTACGCCCATGCCCCAGCCGAGTCGCGTCAGACCGGCTTGCTGGGTGATGTCTTTGAAGGTGCCGTTCGGCTCTTGATGATAGAGGGTGACCAGCGGATCACCGCCGGATTTGCGGTAGTGCTCGATGGTCGAACCGTTGACCACCACGATGTCCAAGCGGTCGTCTTCATCGCAATCAAAAAGGCCCGTGCCGCCGCTCATGGACTCCACGATGTAGCGTTTGTCGCTGCTGGAGATATGCGAGACGGTCAGGCCGACCTCGGCAGCGACGTCCTTAAATTGCGGGACGGGCGGAAATCCCTCGCGATGCGCTTTGGCGGGCGGTTTTTTCGCCGAAGGGGGGAGGGGCACGCTTACACTTTGTGCGCTCAGCGGGGCAGATAAGGTAAGGCTCGCAACTGCAGCGACGAGCGACAAAAACATGCCAGGTAGATTCCTTGCGCGCATGCGAATCATCTTATCGGAAAGCGACAGCGGTCTTAAAGCGGATGTCGTCGCCCGGCGAAACTTGGAGTCAGGACCGGGGTTGAGCGTCTGGGGAGTCTCTTGGTGGCTTTTCTCTAGCTAAGCTTCGTGGTAGTTGAGCAGCACCAGGCCGACCAGGATGAAGCACACCGGCCAGATCCACGAAAGCACGCGACGGGAGCGGTCTTCTGGCGGGAGGCGCAGTTCGAGCCAGCGGGACCAACCCGCCGCAATGCCAAGGATCGCCAAGGGGATGTGGCTGAGCTCGATCAGCAGTTCATCTTTTGCATTACCCAAGGCATGTGAATGTGTGAGCAGGATGGCTCCGCCCAAGGCGCAGACGCCAGGGAAAACCAGACCGGCAGCGGGGGATTTCACGCGGCCGGTCACGACCGACCACTCGAACAGGGCGAAGGCCGTTACCAGCAGAACGATCACGCGGTGCTGCAGAACGTCTGGGGAAGAAAAACTTTCCCAGAAGCCGTTGGGGCCCAGAGGCCAATTTTCTGGGTCCGAGCGCAGAAAGAGAAAAACCGCCAGACCCAGAAACATCAGCGGCCAGTGTTTGGCCCACGGGAAATATCCGGTGCGGTTCAGGAAAGAGAGCAAGCCCACGCCCAGCACGATGATTCCCGCCCAGTTGTGATTGTATTCGGACCAGGCGATGTCGCCGGGGCCTGTGGATTCTGCGGCGGCCTGGCCGGGGACGAACGAAGCCGGGACTACCCCGCCGTGAGCTGCGACGCGTTTGGCCCTTTGTTCGGAGGATTCCGAGAGCGCGCTGAGGGGAGGGCTTTTTAGGCGCGGGATGCGCGGAGCATATCGCTGGAAAATTTCCCCAGCGGTCACTTTGTCGGTACCGAGATCAATCGCTGGAGGCTGCGAGGTCAAGGACGCGGCGGCGAGGATCACTGTGAGGCCGATGCCGATCTCCACCTCGCCGAAGCGCAGCAGGCTGGCGGGACGAGACGGGGAGCCTGCTGCACCGGAGTCCGCGTTGGCGGTGCGCACGATGAAGAAATTCAACGCGCCGAGCATAAGCAGGAACCCAAACAGAATTATTTTGGCGCTGACCATCGCGCCGTAAGTGGTGCCATAAAGTGCAGACCATGATCCGACGTAGGCCAGCGATAATCCAAAGCCGCCGGCGAAGAGCAACACCACGCTGACCAGTGCAAGCTGCGAAAAATTGGCGGCGATGCGCCGACGAATCTGTGGATCATTTTCGTGGTTGAGAGAGAGCAGCAGATAGGGTAGGCCGCCGATCCATGCCGCAGTAGCAAGCTGGTGCAAGCCGGTGAGTAGGGTGAGGACCAAGCGATGCTCCATGCGCGCCACGGAGTGGCTGGTCATCAATGCGGAAGCTAGAATTACCAGCGCGGGGATCAGCAACGCGCTGTGGCCACGCCATTTGCCGAAGACACAGACCGCCGCAATCGATAGGCCGGAAACAGCCGCCAGCGCTCCGGCGTATACGAAGTTGGCACCCACGGCCTCGCCGAAAGACATCTCGGCGGACTGCATGAGGATCGTGGTGTTGGCCATTACGTAGAGGACTTGCGTGGCGGCCAGGGCCAAGGCGAACCAGGTAATCCATTTGCGGCAACTGGCGACCACTGCGTCGGTGCGCAATTGCGGCGCTCGCGTGACAGCGATGATGAAAACAATACCGCCAATCGTGAGGGTCTGAAAGCAGAGCGTGGCGGCGCGCAGTAGAACGGAAAGATAGCCGAAAATGTTGAGAAGTTTGACCATGGGAAGAATCTACGGCGCGACGGTGAAGGGAACCTCGCCGCGCGTAATGTGCCCATCGGAAGCCAGAACCTGCCAGCGGACTCGGTATTCGCCGGGGGCCAGGCCAGAGGCCTGGGCGGTGAGGACATCGGGCGACGGTTGCTCGCCGATGCTTAAGGCTTTCACGGATTTATCGGGCATCAGCAGCGAAAGGCGCGAGCGCCCCGCCTCGACACGGACGTTGTAGCGCAGGCGAACGGCGACATCCGGGCCTTTGACGCTGGAACTGGCGGCGGGGGAGGCTTCAAGCAGAACGGCATGCGCGGTGGCGATGCGCACGTTAAAAAACAGGAGCACCACAGCCGATAGCCAAACCCCCGCGATGACGCTTCGAATCGGTGATTTCAACTCTTCGCTCCTTATGACTGTCTGGCCCTGCGCAACGCCGAAGAACATTGGACAGAATACATGGAAAGGAAATTATACCTGATTGGTGCGGCAAGAAAATTGACTGGTTGCAACGAAACATCCCAATTTGGGGTGCGGGCGGCGAGGCCTCCCGCCTCACCACAGTTCATCCCGGTCTCAGGCGTGGGCCCCTGGCGCTCCCAGTCGCCAAAAAAGCCAGTCAAGAGATGGCGCGGTTTTTTGCGCGGCGGCCGACGATCAACGTGTGCGTTTGCGTATTTAGCGCTGCTTTCGGCTTGGAAGATGCGGCGCCATAGGTAATGCCTTCGCGGATGGCTGCTAGGGGGGCGGCGTCGACGAACCGGACGGTATTGCCGTCCGGGACGATGCCCAATTGCAGCCAGATTTGCTGAAGATCTACGGGATATGGATCGTCTTTCATTTTGCCATAAAGCGTTTGCAAAACCGTGGTCCGGGTAGCCTGGTCTCCTGCGGCCAAGGCCTTTTCGAGTGGCCAATCGTGGAGCATGCTTCCGCCGGCATCAAGGATGCCGCGCAGCGCGTCCTCCAATCCTTTCTGGTTTTGTGTTTGCTTGCGGATTTCGATGTCGGCCAGCAGGCAGAAAAGCGCGCCGCCCCAGTAGGTGCGACCCCAGGTATGGGTGTGGTCCAGGCCTTGGTCGCCAGACTGCGGCAGGCCCTGGCGCATGTCACGCAGGACTTCGAACCACATCTGGCGGGCGTCGAATTTTGCCGCGCGCACACGGGCGAAAGGTTCCACGTAGGTGGCGATGCCTTCTTCGATCCAGTGATGATTCTCCGCCACGGATGGAAATGCGAGATGCACCATTTCATGCGTCAGCATCCAGTCTTGCGCCAGCTGTGCTGCTGTGGTCGATTTGCCCACATGAATGCGGATTACGCCGCCGTCGTCGGAGCTAAAGGTGCGGCCTCCATGAACTCCCTGACCGTCGGAAGCGATGATGTGTAGTGCGACGTGTGTAACTGGAAAGCGCTGGTAATAGGTGGCCACCGATTCCGCGGCGCTGCGCACCCATTTGAGCAACTCCTCGTGCGTGATATCCAGTTCGCCCTGTTCGAGGCTGACGTCAATGCGCGAGTTGCCGATTTGGATTGTGGAGAGCATTTGGTCGAGGGCCGCAGAAGTCCGCGAGAGGTTCAGCAGCAACAGGAAAACGACCGCCGCGCCTCGAAAAAGGTGCATCGCCGATCGGCGGTTTGTGGGGCTGATCGGGTTTTGCGGAATGCTGTAACGGAGGCCACGAATTCGTTCTTGGCTGGCGGCGGCAAAGGGAACGGCTCCCGTATGATCCATGTAAGAGAGATGTCAGAACCCCGGCAATGGTTTGCAAGGGGTTTTGCAGAAAATTCATTCGAAGCTGCCCGAGCGCTACGCTTCTTGCCTGGCGAAGCGGCGGTCAATCAGTGTGTCCAGCGCGAACAGGCCGGGGCCAAAGACTAGAATAATCAAGGCGGCGAACCAGAAGGTATAAGGATCGGCTACGTAAAATTTCCCGGGATCCTTGAAGAAGGAGAAAAGCGCGTCGCGGTCCGCGGTGATGTACGCCATGGTCATATCGACAAACAACATCACACCCATCAGCCGGGAGGCCAGCCCCAGGATTAACAGAATCCCGCAAACGAATTCAAACGTAGCCACGAACGCCGCGGTCGCTCCGGGAGCAGGCAGGTTCAAATTGGCAAAGAAGGTGGTGACATTAGCGAGGTTGTGCAGCTTGCCCCAGCCGTTCTGGGTGATTTGAAATCCCCAATAGAGCCGCACAAAAAGCAGGAACGGTGACTGCAAATAGGAGGCGAGTTTCACCCCCCCGGCATAGAGTTTACGCAGCTGCAGGAAAAGACTCTTCATATGCTCCGACGCTTACTTTTCCGAGAGACAGAACCAACCGAGGGCCGACCAATTGTGAAACCATTGCGCCACGTTTTGCAACTGCTCGTCGGCGGGGACTGTGCTGCCCCGGAAGGCCCCAGCGATCGCGCGCTCCAGCGTTTTTCCGGCGCGCAGCGCATATAAGATGTTGAATTCCTGGAGTTCGATGCGCCGAAAATAGACGAAAAAGTCCACGCGGTGCACCACTAGAAAAATGGGCGCCGGTTTCAGCCGCGCCACGGCAGCCACGCGTTTGCGCCCGTGTTTTTCGCTAAAGGCATTGCTGGCGAAGTCGGCATCCTCCTGAGTTTTGCCTTTTACGGCGAGCAGCAAGTCATCCACGGGGTAACGCAGGTCGAGGAGCTGGACATACGGTTGCAGGCGGAGACGCAGCGTTGCAGGATCGGCGCCCGCAAGATTTTCTGGTTTTAGCGGTGGCAGAGATTCGCCGTCGAAGGCTTCGATGTCCGCCCATTCAAGGCGCACCATGTCGATGGCGAGCTTCTGCCGCGCGCCCGCGAACCTCGGATGTTTCTGAAGCCATCCCTGCAGCTTGGACCCAAGATTGCGCAGCGTAAACGAAGTGGAGGGGCAATCCCGCAAATAGGCTTTAGTTAGCGCGGCGAAGCTGCGATCTCCGAGCACCGCGCGCAGCCCCGGAAAATCGTCCGTTATCGCGCTGAGGACGCGGAACCAGTATTGCCGGTTGTAGATTTCCAGGCGCTCAAAGGAAGTCAGCCGGTCATTGGGTTTGATAAACGCCGCGGCTTCCGCGCGCATGGAGCGCCCTTTGGGCGTGAGGCTGCGCATGCGCTCGCTCGGCGTGAGGGGGGTCATCACCGCGCACGCCATGCGGCGTTGCAGGGTCCGCAGCCTCATACTGCGGTGGCCAGCGAAGCGCTCGCGAGAAACCTGTCGGCTTTCAGCGCCTCCTCGTGCACTTCGTTGAAGCTGGGAATGTGGTCGTCCCACTCGAGCAACGTGGCGGTATGCCCGACGCGCTGGATGGCGCGGTCGTACAGCTTCCACACCGGATCGATTACCGGGTGATCGTGAGTATCGAGAATATATTTGCGGTATTTCGAGTGGCCAGCGATGTGGATTTGCGCTACGCGCTCGGCGGGAATACTGTTCACGTAGGTCTGCGGATCGAACGAGTGGTTCTGCGAAGACACGTAAATATTGTTTACGTCGAGCAGGATGCCGCAATCGGCGCGTTCCACCACTTCATTCAAAAATTCCCACTCGCTCATTTCCGAGACGTGGAACTCCGCATAGCTGCTGACGTTTTCCACCACCAAGGGAATCTCCAGGAAATCGCGCACTTCGCGAATTTTCTGCGCCGTGAGCTTCGCGGCCTCAAAAGTGTAGGGCATCGGCAGAAGATCGTGCGTGTAGCGCCCGTCCACGCTGCCCCAGCAGAGATGGTCGGATAGCCATGGGGTTTTAGTGCGCTTCACCAAAGCTTTCAAGTGGCGCAGGTGCTCGCGGTCAATCCGGTCCGCGGAGCCGAAATACATCGAAACCCCGTGTTGCACCACGCGGTACTGCTCCAGAATGCGGTCGAGGATCTCCAGCGGCCTGCCGCCATCGACCATAAAATTCTCGGAGATAATCTCAAACCAATCCACCACCGGCTGGCGCCTGAGGATGTGGTCGTAATGGGTGGCGCGCAGGCCTATCCCGATTCCGTAGTCGGTAAAATTATTAAAACGATTCGCGGGCATTCGACACTCCGTCACCGGCACTCCGTTCACCTCCGCGAAAGGCTGGAATGAGCCAGCCTTTCACTGGAGGTGAGACGTTTGCAATTGTTATTGTGGAGTTACGCGGTCGGCATCTTGGAGCCGTCGGTCGCACAGCCGCCCTTGCCTTTGCAAGAGTTCTTGCCTTTGCAACCGTTGTCGCTGCTCTTACACCCACCGTTGCCCTTGCAGGAGTTCTGACCCTTGCAAGCGTGCTTTTCCTTCACCTTTTTGTCCGCCGGCGCCTGGGTATCCTGTGCGCCGAGCGAGGACTTCATGCCGGGCGTCAGGTTCGAGGCCTGGATGGCCGCTCCACTGCCTGCGAGCAAACCTGCAATAGCTGCGCTGGCGATCAACATCTTCTTGGACTTTGTCATGATACTTCTTCCCTCCAGTGTGATTTTACTTCTTACTTACTTCGGGCCGGAAACTTCCCGAAGACCTTAGGCGACCGACGAGCGTGGCATTTTCGCCCTGCGGTGCGAAGCGCGGGGGCCCCGAGCAAGTGATCGCCCGGAGTATAGTCCCGAATCGCGCCGGCCTCAATAAGAGCCGCCTCCGGCTGCAAGGTTACAGACGGGGCGAAATTCGAAATGGCGCTGTAAGCGGATTCGGCCGTGCGGCTTGTGGGAGCCTGACACATATTAGCGTCCTGGACCTGCAGCCGCGCGCGGCGGTAGGCCCGAAAGCCTGTCGACCTTGGCGGGGACATCCTCGGGTTTGAAGATTGGGGGTGAGCAGACGCGCTGGGTACAAACAAAGGCCGCAGAGGTCTTTAGCTGGGGATATTGCACGTCGGGGTTGGGCAGCGCGCCTTCCCGGACATCCCACCACTCGAGGCGCTTGTATGGTGCGGGATAGCGGAGTGCCGATTGAAACAGGGCCTGGGCGACAAGGTCGTCCTTGGGACCGACGATCGTCAGATGCAGTGGCGGCCGGACCACTTCGTAGTCCACCAGCAAAACGCTGGCGGCGGGCAGGCGGCGAGCGATTTCCGGGGCGGCCAGGTAGCGCATGGCTTGGTCGGTCATCGATTTATAGACGGGCCGCGCCGTGAAGTGGAACAGCAGGTTCGCGGTTCGCGCGACCGTGACATTTTCGTCGCGCTGCGGATGCGGCTGGGAGTTGTTATCCGTGGCGTGAGCAGCAGTTAAATAGCCGACCGGACCTTTGAAAGTCTCATCGACGTAGGCCATGGTCTTTTCCGCGCTGGCCAGCCACCGGCGGTCGCCGGTAACACCATAAAGCGCCACGAACGCGCGAGCCATGGCCACGTTGTCGCCAAGGTATGGGCCCGCGGCGTCTTTGGCGTCGTGCCGGAAGCCGCCGTTCGGCGAGCTGCGATTTTGCAGCACCCATCCAGCGGCGCGCGTGGCCTGTTCGAGGTATCGTTTCTCGCCACTGGCGCCGTACAGCGCCGCCAAGCCTGCGATGGCCCAGCCGTTCTCGCGGGCGTAGCTGTGTTTATCAATGCGCGGAATGCCCTGCTTCCTGCGTTCAACATCGTTCAGCTGAAAATACTCAGCGCTGTGCCGCCCTTCGATCACATCCGCGTCTTGGCTGGTGTAAAACGAACCGGCAGGACTCAGCAGAAAGACGCTTAGAAATTTCGCGATGGCTTGGGCAGCGTGAAGATACGCTGGATCGTCAAACAGAGCATACGCCTGCGCATAAATGCGCATATCTTCCGCCTGCATGGACATAATTTTTTCGAAATGCGGCTTGGTCCACACTCCGCCAGTAGAGTATTGATAGACGCCGCCCCACGCTGGATCGAGCAGATTCAGCTGGGCGGTCAAAGTCTGTCGCGCCATCTTCTCGGCCTGGGCGTCACCGTGCGCAGCGTTGTCCAGCGCATACTCCACGGAATCCCAGTCCATGAATTTGAAGTCGTCGCCCCAAGCCCCTTGCTTTGTGTCGTAACCTGCGAGGTAGTTTGCGCGCAATTCATCGCGCAGTTTTTCCGGGAGCAAAGGATTCGAGGGATACGCGATGGGTACATCCGGCTGCACGGACGGTCCGGGTGTAGGATCGTCAATAATCGCCTGCAAAATGCTGGCAAACTGCCCAGGTTCGAGATAACCCTGCCTTTTGACGATCTCCGAACCATCGGCGGCGAATACCACAGTGGCCGGCCAGCCGTAATCTTCATAACGATTGGACAAATCCGGCCGCGAATCCTGGTCGACCTTCACGGCCAGATAGCGCGCTTGCACCAAACGCCGCACTTCTGGGTCCCGGTAGGTCGTTTCGTCCATGACATGGCACCAGTGGCACCACACCGCTTCGAGATCCAGCAATACAAATCTGTGTTCGCGTTTGGCCTGCGCAAATACTAGATCGTTCCAGGCCAGCCAGTGTATCGGTGTCGAGCCGTTCGCGATGCCCGTCGCGGCCGGCGTGGAGTTGATCGCCCGTGGAACATTCTGGGCGCCAGCCGAACCAGCAAACAGCAGCGCGAGGATCAAGGCGGAGGTTCGCATATCTTAGCTCTGGTCAACTATACGTAGAGGAATAGCTTTCGGATTTGCGTGTACAAGAGGAAGTTGGGTACCGGGCCCTCGAAACAGTAGCAAGGAGGGGCTGGTTAGGCAAGCGGTTTGCGCCGAGAAAAAGCGCTTCAAAACATTGGCCGTCGATCGAACGGGTTAGGTCCTTGCCGGTGATGCAGTCAACCTCGTCTTCCGGCAGCGCCTCGCGATGCGGGCGCTTGGGCGTCGCAAATATCGGCCACCGCGATCTCGCGGGCAGGCAGCGACATCGGTTCGCCGCAGGGCTAGGGAAAATAGCCCGGGCCAGCTAACTGACGCGGCAATAGAGGGTCTCCGAGATTGAGTTTTGTTGAGGCCGAGGATTCAATATTGGCTTCCCCCAAGCGGTGGCAGATATCGGCGAATCGAGGATCAGCGCGAAGGGGATCAAAGATGGTTTCGAACTGCAAAAGCTCAAGCAGACCGGAGCGTTCCCAATAGGCTTTTTCCAGGTTCGCAAATGCCTGGTCCTTCTCCCCCAGACCGACGTGGATAAACGACAGATAGACGGGCGAAGCGGCCGGATTGCGGGTGTTAGTGCTGAGCTTTGCCAGAATGTCCCGTGCCCGCTTCGGTTTTCCCGCCACGGCGTAGACATAACCGAGAGTCGCTTCCTCGTAGTCGTTGGGATCAAGATCAGCTCCCAGGTGCGCCTCGCTGATGGCCTCAGCTATCCGGCCTTTCTGAATGTAGGCGAGAGCGAGAGACCGGTGGGCATCGGCGAATTTCGGATCTAGCGTAATCGCTTTTTGCAGTAACCCAATGGCGCGATCCGTCTGCTGCGAAGCACAGAGAAGCCTGGCCTCATCGGTGTTAATGATCAGGGAGAGGGGATCCAGCTGCCGGGCACGATCCAATTCCTCCAGAGCTTCGTTGTGCCCCTTGGTGATCCACAGGTAGAAGGAATACCACTGTCGAGCCGTCGCGTAGTTTGGGTTCAGTTGTAAAGCACGCCGGTATTCCACTCCGGCCACGGGCCAATTAAAGCTGCTGGCGGAAACAAATCCCAGAGTTGCGTGGGCCTCGACCGTGTTGGCATCCAACCGCAGGGCTTGCTCGGCGTAGAACTTGGCTTTCGCGGTTGCCTCGTTCGCGGAGGCGTCGCTATAGTAGGGAAGCAGCGCAAGCGCCTGGGCCATTCCCGCATAGGCGGGAGCGTACTTAGCATCGGAATCGATCGCCTGTTGGAAGTGTGCTATCGCTTGGTTCAGCCCCGCCTCCGTGCGCTTGTTCCATTCGTATCTGCCCAGCAGATAAAGTTCATAGACTCGCGGGTCCACCTGGACAGTGCTCCGGACGCGAGCCGTTTCCTCCGGAGTTAGGACCAGGTCTATGTGTTTTGCGATGCCTTCCGCAAACTCGCTCTGCAACTTCAGGATGTCGCGGCTGTCGCTCTCATAATTCTCAGACCAAATATTGGTCTGGTCGCTCGTCTTAATAAGCTGAGCGCTGATTCGGGCGCGATCGCCCCATCGGCGCACGCTACCCTCCAACACGTAATCGACCGAGAGTTCCCTGCCGATCTGCCCCACCGATTTGGACGTGCCTTTATACGACATGGCCGAGGTCCGGGCGATAATTCCCAGCCCTTCCTGGTTTATTTGTCCGAGTTGCGCAATCATTTCTTCGGTCAGGCCATCACAGACGTAATCCTGGCTGGCGTCACCGGTAAAGTTCATGAACGGCAGCACAGCCAACATGACTTTCCGGGGTTTGGCGTGGGGGGCAGGACGAAAGATGGACCAGGAAGCATAACTGAGCACGAGAATCAGGCCTGTGACCAGGGCGGCGGAGAGTGGAAGCAGCCCCCTCTTTCGAAATATCGGCGAATTGACACCGTCTTTTTGGTCCGCGGTTCCTACGGTTGAAGGGGCATCCTGCTGAGTAGACGACGGCTGGCTCGAACCCACGCTGGCAGCTGCCGCATCAGCGGCAGCGTTTCCGTTCCCGGGGCCAACCAGTGTTACCGGCACCACAAACTGATACCCTCGACCCGCCAAAGTGATGATATATCTCTTGTCGCCCGGCTTCTCCGCCAGCGCCCGTCGCAGCGTTGAGATGCTTTGCGCCAGGCTGTTTTCGTCTACGAACGCTTCCGACCAGACGTTTTTTATCAGTTCGTCTCGGGTGAGAACCCGGCCAGGATTACGCACGAAGTTCAGGAGCACGTCAAACGCGCGGCGGTTAAGCGGGATAATCTGTTCTTCCCACCGCAGGGTACGCGCGGGAGCGTCCACCCGAAACTTGCCGAATTGAAATATCCCTTCGGATTGCATAGACATAGGGGCTATTCACAACTTGTCACAACTTGTCACTGGCCTTTATTTTGCGGTTACTGCAAGATTCGCCACATTGCCTGATGCGGCTGCGTGAGCCGACTGTATCAGCGGTTATTAGGGCCAGCAAGGTCTTTCCCTTCGGGGACGTCCCCCCGATCATTAACCGCTTCGTCCCCACCGGAGTTAGCGGAACTGCGACTGGCAATGTTCCCGCTGACGAGCTAGGGTGTGCTTCGACAGGATTCCACGAGGCTGTATTTGGGAGCTAGTTGCCCACGCAAAACAACAGCCCAATTGTTCAGAGACGCAGGTTCGGAGAGAGGTCCAAAAATATGGGTGCACAAAAGAATGCTGCAATCAAAATCTTTGTTCTTGCCGCTCTGGCAATTCTTTTTTTCGTCCGGGCTCCTTTGGCGTTGGCGGACAGCATTTCCACGCAGTCCTACACCGGGGCGCTGGCGACGTCGGAATCCTTTTTTGAGACGAGCGTGACGGTCGCCGCTGGGGACGATCTTCTCCTCCAGACCTACGGCTTTGGCGGTGGCACGAATGCCGCCGGCACGGTCATTGCCGCTGGCGGCACCGATGATTTCGTGGGCGTATTTGACTCGACGGGTGCCATTCTCACCGACGGCATGGGCAATCCGTACGGCACGGCGCTCGGTTTGAGCAACTACGGTAGCTTCATGGGGTGCCCTCCGGCTGGCACCGTCAATTACGCGGGTAGCGCAGTTTGCGGCGATATCGCGATGACGATTGACGCATTGGCTGCTGGAACCTACACCATCGTTCTAAGCGACGGGTCGTACGTCCCTTATGCAGTCGGAGATCTCGGCAACTTGAGCGAAGGTTTTTCTGACTTTACCGGCGGCCAGTTCTGCAACATCTACGTCGATGCCAACGGCGACGCTTGCGCCAGCACTTCAGGTGCGTACGCGCTCGACGTAACCACAATCACGCCGACCGTCGCTACGCCGGAGCCCGCCGGCCTGCTTCTGCTTGCCCTCGGCTTACTTGGCCTAGGCGCAGTTCGCACTTTCCAGTTGCATCACGCGCCGCACTTCGGCTAAAGCGCACGAAGCTTTCGCAATCTGAGTGTTTAGGTTTTCGTTCTCACCGCCACTCCCCGGCGCAGAACGCGGCGGAGAAGTGTGCGCAGTAATTCCGGCGAAGCCCAATATTGGAGTAATCAGTCAACCTGGAAATAAGGAGAAATAAAATGCGATTCGCAAAGAGGTTGCTCATGGGCCTAAACGCAGCGCTGCTGCTGGCCGTGTTTCTAAATGTAGTGGCCCCGAAGGCGGTGCACGCCGTGGTGGCTACCTTGGTGCAAGTGGCGAATACCTCGGCGAATCCGGTACCGACGCTGGAGGAGGAGGCGCAGTCTGGCTTCATGGTGTCCGGCACATGCACCTTTGGCGGCACCGACATCAGTGCGCAACTCTGCGGGGTCGACTCTATCTATGCCGTGCCGGCCGGCCGGACCGCGGTGCTCGAATCGTTTTCGGGCTTGTGCTCGACCGATAGCGGCACGGCCCTGATCGAGTTCGATCTCGCTCTCACAGCTCCCGGCGGGACCTCAGTCATGCAGCGGATCCCTCCTGTCTCAGCAACCCCGTACAACGGCACCATCACGCAAGAAGCCGCGCTAAATCTAAAGTCCTACGCTTACGGGGGCGTTTCGGGAAGCCCCATCAGTTTTACCGGATTCGCCAACGCCGATCAGGATGCCCGCGCGGGCTGCGGGTTCACGATGACCGGCCATTTGGAGTAGTGACACAGCGTTAAATCTCGACAATCCAGTCGCAAGAAAAAAGGAGAGTAAAAATGCAACTAGCAAAACGGTTGTTTATGGGTTTCGGTGTAGTGGTGTTTGTGGCGATGTCGTTCATGCTGGCGGCGCCGAAAGCCGTGCATGCTATAGTCGCCACGCTGGTGCAGGTGGCGAACACTTCGGCCAATCCTGTGCCGAACTCGGATGTAAATAACCCGGATAAGGCGACGCTTTTGGTTCTGGGTTGCCAGGGCAACGCGGACGGTAACGCAAATTTTACTTGTGACCCCAACTCTACGATTCCTGTGGGCCAACGATTCGCCATTGATCGAGTGGAGGCCGACTGCTTCACGACAGCAGGAATCACTTTTGGTAACGCGCACCTAAGCCTTACAGAGGGCGGCAGTCCGACAGCCCACGTTTTGCCTTTAAACTCGCTGGAAACCGGATTTAATACGGAATACGTACTAAGTATGCCGGTTCGTTTTTACGCGGACGCCGGCTCTTATATTGGCTTTGAAGCGTATTTAAGCGCCCCTTCCGGCGACACCTTCTGCAACTTTCAAGCCGACGGCTATTTGATCAACTACCCGTGATTTTCTTGGGCGATCGAGGCCAGTGCCAGCTAAGTGAAGCTACTGGGCCTGACGGCCGCCACAGCGGAGCCGAGAGCCCTGCTCCTTTTCGAAACAGGGCTTTTGGCAACCTGCCCCGAGAAACGGCAGCGATTATCGGCTGCAACGTTTAACACGGCAAACTTTTCGGTCCAATCCAAAATCTCGGAAGGAGAAAAATATGGGTTTTGCAAAGAGAGTATTGATGTTTCTGGGTTTGGTAGTTTTAGTGGCAGCCGTGGTATCCGTGCTTGCGCCGAAGGCTACGCATGCATTGGTTGCCACGCTGGTGCAGGTGGCCAACACCTCGGCCAATCCGGCGATCATTCGAGATACTGATAATTCCGGCCGGGGCAACATCCAGAACCCGAATTGCCAAGCCTTTTCGACGCCTGGCCTCGCCGCCGCCGTTTTTTGCAGCCCTTCCTATACCGTCCCGGCGGGCCAGCGCTTAGTCATCGAACAATTGGAGGCCAATTGCTCTACGCCGGAAGGAAACAATTTGAATCAGCCCGTCATAGATCTTACGGTGGGGGGAAATGAGAATTTTCACGTGTTCGCTCTAACCTCTCAGGGAAATTTTCAAGGGCTTACGAGATTCGTACAAAATCAGCAGGTCCGCTATTACGCGGACCCCGGCACGGCGCTTAATTTCAGTGTGGACACGAGCGATCAGTCAGGGCTTACGCAATGCAACTTTGAAGTTAATGGTTACTTGATCTCCTACCCGTGATGCAGGCGTCTCCTCCAAGCGAACTTCTCGCCCGACCACGGGCAGATCACCGAAGGGGACCAAACTTAGTGCGCTTCGTTGGACTAGTTCGACTTATGTTGAACGTGGGAACGCGACATCGTTCTCGACGGTGGCGAAGGGGGGGCGGATGAGCGTGCGCACCAGTATGCGTGGAAACAACAAACGGAGATGCAACAAGTTCGACGCGACGCACCTAGAGGAGTCGATGCGACACAAAAAGGAGAAAAAAATGCAATTCGCAAAAAGGACGTTCACGGGTCTCGGTGTACTGGCGTTTATGGCCGTGTTGTTCACACTGGCGGCGCCGAAAGCGGTGCACGCCATAGTGGCCACGTTAGTACAAGTTACTAACACCTCAGCCAATCCGGTGCCCACAGTTGCCACCGACAATCCTGCGCTGCAGCCATTTGCACATACCTACGGGGTATATGGGCAATTTGATCATACGTTCCAGGTGCCCACGGGAAAAACCCTAGTGATCGAACAGGTCGAAGTAAGTTGTTTTCAAATCGTACTGCCGTACGCCGTTGTGGGCGTCACAACCGGAGGAGTGCAAAACTACACCACATTGTTTCCGGCGCCTGCGCCCGGGGATAACACAAATTGGGGGCTGACCCAGATGGTCCGTTTCTACGCGGACGGCGGCACGACGGTAACTTTCCAAGGCCCGCAAACGGGAGGCGCGGACTACTGCGGCTCAACCATAATCGGCTACCTCGTAAACGCCTCCTGACACCACCGTCCTATCACCCAATCACAAAGTTTTCGGCCCAATCCTAAATCGAGAAAGGGAACAGTATGAATATCGCAAAAAGAGTATTGATGTTCATTGGTTTTGTAGTGTTGGCGGCGGCGTTGGTTTCGGTGCTTGCGCCAAAGGCGACGCACGCACTGGTTGCCACGCTGGTACAGGTGGCCAATACCCCGGCCAATCCCGTGCCGAACAGGGACGCAGATAGCCCAGAGCATGCGACGACCGTCGTCTCGAGTTGCTCCGTCACGACTGGGCCTGGGCCTGGCGCTGGTGTGTTTTGCGTTCCTTACCCCGGGAGCCCTGCAGGAAAGCGTCTTGTCATCGAACAGTTAGAGGCCAATTGCAGCGCCCCCAAAGGGAACAATGTCACTCAGCCCTTCATAGCGTTCTATGTCGGGGGCGTTCAGACTTCTCACAATTTCCCGATGATTTCCCAGGGAGACGACTCCACGTACGTGTACTACACGGCAAATCAACCGGTGCGTTACTACGTGGACCCCGACTCCCAGATTCTTTTCTCAGCAGCAACTACCGATACCACAGGTGGCACGACGTGTTCTCTTCAGGTGGATGGTTACCTAGTCATTTACCCGTGATCCTGCCTGTTCGCGGAGCCTCTGTCGTCCGCGCAGCACGCCCCCTAGATTCGAGCAGAGCGCCGACGAGCAACAACACACTTGGACGTCATATTTTGAACTCCATCTGTCGGGAACCAGGGGACTTCCATCACGTTTCTATCACACCACTCTGTTGTGGAACCGAAATGGGCCCTTCGCAAAACAGCTAAACCGTTTATAACAAAAGGTTTTAGGTGGTGCGCCTGGTGAGGTTCGAACTCACGACCTCTAGCTTCGGAGGCTAGCGCTCTATCCAGCTGAGCTACAGGCGCGTACCAACGACGACGCGATTCACTACGCGACGCTCCGAATTCGTCGTCCTTTCATTCTAACGTGTAACAGCCGTCGCCGCCATAGCGCCGCTCCCGTGCGACCCGGGGCCCGGTTTCCGACAGTCCGGGCAACGTTCTGTCGACACCGTTCAGCCTTTCGCCCGCGACCTGATTTCCCGCGCCAGTTTTTCGATCTCTTCGGTTTTTTTCAGCATCGCGAGCGAGAGCACTTGCACGGAATCCGTCTTTTCCACTTCCGCTTTCAACTCGCCTGCCAATTGATACAGCCTCTCAACGCTCTTCTTAATATCTTTATCGTTAGCCTCCAAAATAGCCTTTGCGGGGGGCTGCAATTTCGGGTTTTCGTCGTCCCCGCTTGCCGGTTCATTACCCTTGGGATGCGGCGGGTTCTGCACCGCCGTTTGCATACCCCAGGCGCCCGCCGCGAAACTGGCCGCGCAACCAGTCAACAAACCCAGCCATCCCCGCCGCTTGATCCGTCCCTGCAGTTCCTTCTCACGCATATACATTCCTTCGCGCCAGTTGGCCATTCGTGTCGATCCAGCCGCGCCTTCTCAATTGCCCCAGCCAGCAGTGTTATACTCGCATTCTCGTAAAGATTATGCCCAGTTCTTTCACAACTTGGTCGAATTTCACATTCGTCAACCTGTTACATCTCCTGGTGATTTTTGTCGTCGCCCTGGTTCTCAACCGCCTCCTCCGCATGCTTACCAAACTCGCGGTGCGGCCGGCCGCCTCGCAGTCTCGCGTCGCGCAAAGCCGCGAACAGCAAACCCGTACGGTCGCGGGCATCCTCTACAGCGCCGGCAGCAAAATCGTCTGGGCTGCGGCCATCCTCACCGCCCTCGCCGAGTTTGGCATCAATGTGGTACCGGTCGCCGCTCTCGCAGGTCTTGCCAGCCTGGCCCTGGGTTTCGGCGCGCAGAATCTCGTCCGCGACATCATCACCGGATTCTATATCGTTCTCGAAGATCAGTTCGTTGTGGGGGACACCATTCAGGTCGGCGAGACTATTGGCCGGGTCGAGCACGTCACCTTGCGGCGCACCGTGGTCCGCGATCCCCGAGGCGCCCTTGTCACCATTTCCAACGGCGAAATCCGCACCGTCGCCAACCTTAGCCGCGACTGGTCGCAAGCTTTCGTGGATATTGCCCTCGCGCCTGACGCGCCCATCGAAAGAGCGCTTGCTGCGCTTGAAGCCGCGGCCGCCGATCTGCGCGGCGATTCGTCCTGGTCCCAGGCGCTGGTCGATGGCCCGCGCATTCTTGGCGTGCAAAATATCGATCGCGCGGCTTCCACTGTGCGTTTGCAGGTCCGAACCGCCCCAACGCGCCAGGATGAAGTCGCGCGCGAGTTGCGCCGTCGCATCCACATAGAATTTCAACGCCAGGGCATTCCGATGTCCAACGTGCAGCGCCTGGAGCTGGCAAATTCCGAAGGGCATTCGCCCTCTTCGTTGTCGTCTTTAGCATCGAAAGGCAACGTCGCGGACACTGCGTTTTTTCCTTCCGCGAAAGAGCCGGCCACCTCTCTGGAATCGCAGCCTTAGAGATTTCCCCGCGATAACCAAAGATCGTTTTTCAGGAGGAGTACCATGAGCCAAGTGAACTACGAAGAAGTCAACCTGCTGCTGCGCCTTTACGACATGCGCCGCGAACCGCAAATCCGCAAGGCCCGCGCCTGGTTTACCGAACATTTTCATCCCGAGTCCCCGGACGAAATGATGCAGAAATATCCACAGGGTAGCGAAGAGAACACCTACATTCGCATGGTCATTAGCTATTGGGAAATGGTGGGCAGCATCGTGAACCGCGGGCTCATTAACGACGAACTTTTTTTTGAAAGCAACGGAGAGATTTGGGTGGTCTGGGACCGCATGCGATCCGTGGTGCCCACCTGGCGCGCCGCCTTCAAGAATCCACTGCTCTTTTCGAACATCGAAGAGACTTGCAAGCGCCTCGAAGAGTGGCGAGAAAAGCGCGCCCCCGGTTCCACCGCCGCAATGCGGCAAATGCTCGGCGAGGCCAAACCAAAAAGCAAATCGGCGTGACCGCGGGCGGGGCTCAACTCAGCGCCGCTCATGCACTTTCTCCGGAATGACTGCCAAGTCTGCGTTGATCTTCGAGGGCAGCGCTACCCGCACGCAGTTGCGGCCCGCGGCCTTGGCAGCGTACAGCGCGTTATCCGCTTCGCAGAGACATTCCGCCGCTGAGGTCCCTGTCCAATCGGTGCTGCGCAACAAACCGACACTCTCGGTTACGCGCAGTGGCCCGCCGTTGGTCATCACCTCCTGTTTCGCGATGGTTTCCCGCATTTGTTCCGCACGCGTCAAAGCCGAAGTCGGATCGCAGTTGTTCAAGATGATGAGGAACTCTTCCCCACCATAGCGGCCGACAAAATCGTAGGAGCGTACCGCGCCTTGCAGCCGTCGTGCTACTTCCCGGAGAACCTCGTCTCCGACCGCGTGGCCGTGGGTGTCGTTGACTTCTTTGAAGTGGTCGATGTCGCATAGCAGAATGGCCGTGCACTTTTGTTCGCGCTGCGCGCGCGCCAATTCTCCTACCAGCAACTCGGAAATAACCCCGCGATTCCACAGTCCGGTGAGCGCGTCGTGGGTCGCTTTGAACCGCATCTCTTCTCGCGCCTCGACCAGCCGGTCTTCCAGATGCAGAATGCGCAATCCTGTGCGCAGCCGCGCTTTGAGTTCTTCGGCGTTAAAGGGTTTTGTCAAATAGTCGTCCGCTCCCGACTGCAGGCCGGCCACTTTGTCCTCGCTGGATTCCTTCGAAGTCAGAAAGATCATGTAGACGTAGGCTTTCTCCGTCCGCGCCCGCACCGCCCGGCACACCGTTGGACCATCGGCTTCCGGCATCTCCCAATCCAGCAGCGCCAGGCGCGGTCCGTTGCTCCGGCACAGCTCCTCGCGCGCCAAACGACCATTTTCCACCGCCACGACTTCGTAACCAGCCTTCTCCAGCGTTTTCTGCAATAGCCGGCGCGACATGCCGTCGTCTTCCGCTATCAATATCTTCATCCGCACACCTCCGCGAGACTGGCGTCAAGCGCCTGCAAGAGCGTTGCCGACTCCGCCTCGAATGCCTCGAGCGCGGCCGGCAGTCCCGCCGTTTCCGTACCTTTGCCCATGCGCTCGAGATCGGCCGCGAGGGCCGCGGCCCGATCTGCCGCAAGATTCGCAAACATGCCCTTTAAAGCGTGGCCTATAGCGCCCACACGTTGCAGATCACTTTGCGCCACGGCTTGACGCAAATCATCGCGGTATCGGGGAAACTCGTGCTTGAATATTTCGACTAGCTCTTTCAACAGTTCGCGGTCCTGATCCACGCGATCGAGAAGGGTGTTGAGGCTGAACGCTTCTTCCCCTTTGAGCGAGGGCTGCTCCGCCGCGATTCCCGACGGAACGCTCGCCTCCGGACGGTTGCTAGCAAATTTGTCCAGCTCCGCCTTGAGCAGGTTCGCGCGAATTGGTTTTGAAATATAGCCGTCCATACCTACCTCCAGATATTTTTCCGCGTCGCCGATCATGGCGTTCGCCGTCAACGCCACGATCGGCAAACACCGCACCGCGGGATTTTTTGAAACGCGGATCAGGCGGGTAGCTTCCACGCCACCCATGACCGGCATTTGTATGTCCATCAAGATCACATCGAAGGGCTGCTCCTCGAGCATCTCGATGGCCTGTCGGCCGTTCACCGCCAAGGAAACCTGATGGCCCATCTTTTCCAAAACCCGCGTTTCCAACTTTTGATTCACGGGGTTGTCTTCGACGAGCAAGAGACGCAGAGGTGTTTTCTGTGGGCTCAGGGGATGCTTCAACATCGCCTGTCTCGTCGTGGGTAGCGCACCGGGGGGTTGAGAAGTTTCGAGAATGGCCTGGTATAACGTCGCACGGCGTATCGGCCGGGTCAGATGGCGCGCGATGCTCAGTTCCTTCTCGATGTCTCGGTCCCCGGGGTCGCATGTTGAGGAAAGAATCAGAATCACAGGCTTTCCCGAACGATCGATCTTTCGTATTTTCTCGACAACGTCATAGCCGTTCATCTCCGGCATATCGCGGTCCATCAGTATCAGGGAGAACGGCGTCCCGGCCGCCTGGCTGCGCTCGAACAACTCCACCGCCTCCCCAGCGCTCGACGTCAGCACGGGAACGAGACCCCACTGCGGGAGCAGTCGCGCGAGGAGATGCAAGTTGATCTCGTTGTCGTCCACCACCATCACGCGCATCCCTTTCAGTACTGCGGCTTCGGGAGGCTCAAAGTTCGGTTGTGCACCGGCCGTTGGAAGGTCAATGGTGAAGAAGAAAGTGCTGCCTTCCCCTGGCGCACTTGCAACTTCCATCTGACCACCCATCAACTTGACGAGCCGCGCAGATATTGACAAACCGAGGCCCGTGCCGCCGAACTCCCGCGTCGTCGAGGTATCCGCCTGCGAAAAGGAATCAAAAACCGCGCGATGCTTTTCCGGAGGAATACCGATACCGGTATCCGACACCGCAAAGCGCAGAGATACCAGTCGTTCCCCGGCACGTGGCCCGGCCAGTTCGACCACAACGGAAATTCCGCCCGTTCGCGTGAACTTAATCGCGTTGCCGATCAGGTTCACCAGCACCTGACGCAATCGTGTGGCGTCGCCAGCCACCCAGTCCGGTGCGTCGCGTCCGAGCGCCCATGCCATATCCAGTCCTTTTTCCTGGGCATAGGTGGCCAGCGGCTGCATGGCATCTTCTACGCAATCGAGCAGGGAAAACGGAAGGCACTCCAGTTCGAGTCGGCCGGCTTCAATCTTGGAAAAATCCAGAATGTCGTTAACGATAACCAGGAGCGCTTCCGCCGAACCCTTCACCATGCTGATGTAATCCCGCTGTTCCGCGGAAAGTTCCGTGTCCAACGCCAGTTCGGTCATGCCAATAATTCCATTCATGGGTGTGCGGATTTCGTGGCTCATGTTCGCGAGAAACTCGCTCTTTGCCACGCTGGCCGCCTCCGCCGCTTCTTTTGCTTCTTGCAAACGTTCCGCGGCTTCGACTCGATCGTTAACGTCCTGCACCACCCCGATGTAGCCGCGAATCGTTCCGTCCGCATTGGGCAAGGCGCGCGCCAGGTTTTCTACGTGGAAGGTCCGGCCAGAAGTCGATACCAGGCGGTAACCTCCGATGTATGGTTTACCGTCGTCGATGGCTCGCTGGAATTCGCCGGCCACGTGCGCAAGGTCGTCCCCATGAACGGATTTTTTCCATCCGTGTCCTCGCGCCTCTTCCGCGCTCATCCCGGTCATTTCTTCCCATCGCTCGTTGGCGTACATGTTGCGACCCCGTTCGTCCGTCATGTAGATACCTACCGGTGCCGCGGAACTCAGCGTTCGGAACAGTTCTTCGCTCTCTCGCGTCGCTTTTTCGGACTTTACCCGTCGCGTAATGTCTTGGTAGAGGATCAGAAATTCGTTGGGTCTTTCCTTGACGTTTAGCGGCACGATGTCAACTTCTACATCCAGTAGCTGGCCGTTTTTGTGTAGACGTCTTGCGGTTTTGTGCAGGGTGTTGGGGTAGACCAGGGTTCGCATGCTCGGGTCGTTGTGTTCCTGCTCCCAGGCGGGCGCGATCAACTTGTTGAGCGCCTGCCCTTTGGTCTCTGCCGCGGTATACCCGAATAACGCATCGAACGCCGGATTACTCCACTTGATACTCGCCTTGGCATCTACCAGCGCCGTCGCGATCGGATTGCTGGCAATCAGCGTGTCCAGGAACGCAGTGCGTTCCCGCAACTCTTCCTCCGTGCGCAGCCGTTTCGCCATCTGTCCTTCTACCTCGAGCGTCCTTTCCACCACCCGGTTTTCCAGCGTGTCCCGCGCCTGCTGCAGCTCCGCGTCGCGCCGCTCGATTTCTCCCAGCATGTGATTGAAGTCTTCGCCCAGTTGCCGCAATTCGCGCCCGTGCAGTCCCTGCGCTCGCAGTGCGTAACTCTGGTTTGCAGCCACAGAGCGCGCGAGGCCGGCGAGTTCCAGAATGGGTCCGGTGATCGAACGCTGCAGTGCGACAGTTGAGAAATACACCAGTACCAGGCTGAACGCGGCAATCATCGCGGTGACCTCGCGAAACCGCCGCGTGCGCTCTTGCAAGTCCCCGAGCCCCACCTCCAGGTACAGGGAACCGACCGGATGCGAGGTTGTGCTTACGGGCGTGTCCACGGCCAAGAAGTCTCGCTCCCATTCCAGCGGCGCAAGCTTGCGTGTGGGGACGGCGTCTTGTCCGAGCAGGTCGCTGCGCACGTACGCGGCCAGCGCTGTCCCATCGCTGCGAAAAAGTACGGCGCGCCGCATGTCCCCGCGGGTCTGCAGGGTTTGCAGAAGCCGGGAGCCCTCGGACGTGCTGTCGAAAGCCAGCGCGGCCACCACATTTTTTCCAAACAGTTCGGCCGTGGTTTTCAACTCTATGACCTTGTGTTCCCGCGCCGAATGAAGGTCGTACAACAAGAAGGCCACGTACCCTACGGTCATGCCGATGCCGCTCGTGAGCATCGTCAGCAGCAGCAAGCGCTGGCGCAGGGAGGCCCTGGATAATTGCAGGGTGTGCATCGTCAGCCCTTGGCCGCCTTCGGCAGGCTTACCACACGTTTGGCCAGCGTCAGTAGCTGCGGACTTACCGTCAGCCCGGCCCGGGTTACCGCTGTGAGGTTGACTTCCAGCTGCAATGCCTGTTTCTCAAAGGAGAGGCACACCGCCCCTCCAGCGCTCAGAAAGTCGTAGGTTTCTCCCACCGTCAAGACCTGGCTGCCGGCGACTTCCGCCAGCACTTGCGCATAACGCCGGGATTCCGAGCGACTCACAAAAAGAACCTGACACGCTCGCAGCTCCTTAATCTTGCTCACCAGGCGTAGTTGCACCTTCCGGCCGTGAAACGTTTCGCTTCGCGCCGCTTCCGCCAGTGACGGGCCAAACGAAAAAGTTCCGTAGACGCAAATATTAAAACTGTTCTTGCTCGATGAAAATGCCGCCTCTGGCCACTCGACAAAGTTTGGAAATTGCAAAAGATAGGTCGCTTTGCTCTGATATTCCGAATCTGTGGTTATTTGCCCTGCCAAGTTGCCTGGGATCGCCCCCAGCAGTACCAATAACGTCACCGTCCGGGCGCAGGTGCGCGCAAGCTCTATCCCTCGAGCTTGTCCCTCGCGTGCGCCTGCACAGCCTACAAGCACACTCTCACCCCGCGGCGTTACTCGCACGCAACTTGCCACTTGTCTTGCCATTTCGCATAGCGAAGCAACTCATTCAGACGATTTATGAAATCTCTCTCATAGCTCGGTGTTCCGCACCGGCACACTTCGGCGGAATAGTTCCACTGCGAAACGAATTCCTCTGGCCAGCAAGCCGGCTCTTTAACCCTGAACGATTTCAAGGCCTTTGCTGAGAACTGACGCAATGCCAGCTCTCGATGTG
>JBEKSZ010000031.1:0-44668 GCA_049516615.1 Candidatus Acidiferrum sp.
AGACCATCGGCATCACCGCACGTGAGCTCGAAATTCTCGCCCTCGTCGCCCGGGGCCTCAGCAATCGCGAGATCGCCACACAGCTTTTCGTTTCTGAAAACACCGTCAAGACCCACTGCTCCCGCGCCTTTGACAAGCTCGGAGCCGCCCGCCGCACGCAGGCCGTCCAGCGCGGCAAAGAACTGGGCCTCCTGCCGTGATCACGTCACCCGAAAGCACGATTTTCTCTCCATTCCTGCAAAATCATCCGAAAGGATGACGACACCCGGCCCCCTTACGCCGCATCGTGACTCCATGATTCTCACTCTCACCAGGAGCCTCACATGAAGAAAATCGTTCTCACTTTCGGCCTCATCGCCGGCCTCATCATCTCCGTCCTTATGGGCGGTTCGCTGCTCCTCGCCGACAAGATCGGCTCCGGCCACAGCATGGCTCTCGGCTACACCATCATGGTGGCCTCGTTTCTGCTAATCTATTTCGGCATCCGCAGCTATCGAGACAACACGCTCTCCGGCCAAATCTCCTTCGGCCGCGCCTTCGCCTGCGGCATCCTGATCGCTCTCGTCACCACCGTCTGCTATGTCGCTATGTGGGAGGTCCTCTACTTCAACTTCATGCCCCATTTCATGGACGGCTACTTCGCCGCGCAGATTCACAAGGTCCAGTCCTCCGGCCTTGACCCCGCCGCCACCGCCGCGCAGGTCGCTGCCATACAGCACTCTCAGCAGCTCTACCAAAACCCCTTCGTCAACATGGCCTACACCTTCATGGAGCCCCTCCCCGTCGGCTTCATCATTACTCTCATCTCCGCCACCATCCTCCGCCGCAAAACCACGGTCGAAACCACCGCCGCTGCCGCTGCCATAACCACATAAATCAAAGGGCCGCGGTGGCGCATCCTCCTTAGAAGCCGAGAGAGCCCGTGGCTGGCGGGTGGGCGCACCCTTAAACCTCGAAGCCCCCCCGATGGGATGACGTCGTCGGCTCCTTTTCCCGAGCCTTGGTCGTTAGCGCTACCAACTTTACTCGGAGCTCGGAGCCGACAACGTCATCAGCCCGTCGGCCCTTGCGCTTCGAACCTCGAACTGTGTCATCGTATGCTTCTGCCGCCGCCCTCGACACAACGCATTTGCCGGCCGCATAAGTGCTGGCTTTAGTGGTTTTCCACTATGTCCCTCCGCCCCATCTTTCAATAGAGTCTTCCCACATTCGTCGCCAAGCATCTCTCCCCGGAGGCCACAAGAAATGTCCGCCACCGCAACCGTGTCCATGGCCGATTCGCGCACTTACGTCTCCCGAGGCTGGCGCAAACGTTTCATGGCCATCGCCCTGATGCTCGGCATCGCCACCTTCTTCTGGATCGACTCCCGCTACCCCGCCCTCCTCCGCAAATACAACTCCGGCACGCACGTCAAAGCCGCCGGTGCCATCACCTTTGACGCTCTCTATCCTGTCGACAAATCCATGCCGCTCGCACAACGCATCTACCGCACCTCCCTAAACTGGCTTGCCGCAAACAAAATCGGCATGACCTTCGGCTTCTTCTTCGGCGCCGCTGCCCTGACCTTTCTTTCCACCCTTCGCTATCGCCGCACGCGCTTTCCGGGGCTCAACGCACTCATCGGCGCTGTCGCGGGCATGCCCCTAGGCGTTTGCGCCAACTGTGTCGCGCCCATCGGTCGCGGCTTTTACGCATCCGGTATGGCCACCGAATCCGTGCTGGCCTCCATGTTCAGTTCCCCCACGCTGAACGTCGTCGTCCTGGCCATGACGTTCGCCCTCTTCCCGCTTCCCGTCGCCCTGCTAAAGCTCGCCACCGTCCTGCTGATGCTCTTCGTCTTCGCCCCGCTGGTCGGATCCCGCTTCGCCGCGCCAGAGCCAGCGCTCGATTGCCCAATCGGCGTTCCGCTCACCGAAAGCTGGGCCGAAGCCTTCGTCTCCGCCGCAAAATCCTACGCAAAAAATTTCTGGTATATCGCCAAGGTTGGCATCCCTCTAATGCTCCTAGCCGCCGTACTCGGCGCACTCGCAATAGAACTTGCCCCGCAGCAAGCCCTCTTGCACCCCGCCACAGTGTTGGGAGTTCTCGCGGTCTCCTTGATTGGCGCCTTTCTTCCCGTTCCGATGGCCTTCGATGTGGTCATCGCTTACCTCGCCATGACCCACAACGTCCCGCTCCCCTACGTAGTCGCCATTCTATGCACCCTCGGCATCTACAGCGTTTATTCCTTCTCGATCATCGGCAAAACCATCTCCTGGAAGCTCGCCACCGCCACCTACGCCGCCGTCGCCGCCCTAGGCATCGCCGCCGCCACCGTGGCTAATTTCCTACCGAGATAGCGCCGTCTCCCGAGGCCGAACCGTCCTCCCAAGCAGTCAAAATCCGCGAAAATAGCAGCAGTTAGCTCATCTGAGGCGACATAGAATCTGGCATAGACTACGTCACGGGCATGCCGAGAGATCGTTGCACAACCGATTCGGCAATGGACCCACAAAACTAGGGAGGGCATCTTGGCCGCAAAAATTCTCATGGTTCTAAGCGCGAGTATCGTCTTTACGCTCGGAGCCGTCCACCTCGCCTACACATTCTGGGGACCAAACCTCACGCCCCGTGACCCATCCCTGCAAATCACCATGAACCAGATTGCGCCTCGAATCACCAAGGAAACCACCATGTGGAAATGTTGGATAGGCTTCAACGCCAGCCACAGCATGGGACTCATTTTGTTCGGCTTGGTTTTTGGTTTCCTGGCATGGGCTCACAGCGAACTCCTCTTTCAATCCGCCTTCTTGCTGGTTGTCGGGCTAGCAACGCTGGTTGGCTTTGCGGTGCTCTGCAAGCTCTATTTTTTCCGCGTACCTCTCGCAGGCATCAGCATTTCCTTAGCTTGTTACGTCGCCAGCCTAGCGCTATCGCGAGCCTTCGTATCGGGGTAAAGCTTCCGTCGACCATTTCTGGTTTTCCGCGTGCACGCGAGCGATCGATCCTACCTAAATTGCACTTCTGTCGCGCCAGCTAAAGGGGAGAATCTTGAGATTTTCGACTGCCGCGCTCCGAGAAAAATTCACGAATTACGTTCCCACCCACCCGTCCCGCGAGGCCGACTGCGGCAATCGTAAAGACCAGGTGCGCTCCCCGATTCGCTCTCGGATAATACAAATTGGACAGCGCGGCGGAGCACAGGTCGCCAAGGAAATAAGAATAGTTGGGTTCAGTATCGCCGCTATCGCTGCGGGTCACAAATGCCGAGCCCACCGCGTGCCTCAAGCGAGACCTGATGGACCCGGAGCCCTGGTAGTAATAGCGCGGATCTTGGTGCAGCAGCGTGGGGAAGACCGCATGCGTCAGCAGGTCACTGCTTCGCCCGTCCGCAAACTCTGCGGCATAACGTTTGCCGTATCCCGACGCACCTTGGCCGTACCCCGCGTAGGAGTTGTTGGCCTGCTCGATGCCAGCAGCAAAGCCCACGCCGATAAATGCCACCGGATCAAGCGTGCCTCGTACTGCGAGCGAGAACTTCTGTTTCCAAGTGTACGGGGCGGCGTCCTGAATGTAGCTTGTGTAGAAGTTCGGCATGACGCCCATCAGGCGTTGCTTCTCCGCAACTCTTATCTGCTCAGCGGCGACCTGGTCAGTTGGACGGACCATCACCTCGATGTTCGCCGTTGCAACCGACAAGGAGATATTGGGCAGCTCGTAGACCATCTGATCCGTGGCGAGGAACTCCGCAGAAGTAAAGGCCGCAAAGCCCTTCGCGTTGACCACCACCAGGTAGGAACCGGGAAGAATCTTCGAAAAACTAAATTCGCCGTTCGCATCGGAAACCATGTCAAGCGATGGCGTCCCATCACGATGCATCAAATTAATTTCTGCGCCGGAAACCGTAGCACCGCTCAAGTCGAGCACTCTGCCTGTAACGCTGGCCAATCCCTCCGCCGCGTGGGCTTTCGGCAAACGTGCTTGCGCGGGGGCACTGCGGCTAGTTTCAGGCCCGGCAGTTTGTTGCTGAGCGGGCAAACCGCCAGAAGCCAGACACAGCAAAAACGACGCGCACGCTAGAACCGCACAGAGATATCAGCGTGCGATCATTCTCAACCGCTTCGAAGGCGCACAGGAGGCCATACTGCCTGGCTCGGTAAAGCTTACGGGGCCCGTGGGGTGGGGAGTTAGCGAACACATCGGGAACTCTCAGCAGGCTGCCATCGTTGAATGCAACTCTTGGCGCAGATTTATCGTCGTCTGCTCTTTCAATAGAGCATAAAGAGAAGTGCGACGCTGTTCTCTATCGCACACTTTCTAGCGTTAGACACTCTCCGGAAAAGCAACCGGGGGTAACCATGATTTCCGTGGGTGTCGGCGTGGCGCTCGCTTCAGGTGGAAGTGAAATGCCGCGTTTCCCCGGACGGTGGAACAATGCGGTCGGGCATTGAGGGTGCTCTTTTTTTGCTGTGGGCCATAGCCTTGGTGCTGCCGCTCATAACCGAATTACGCAGGCGTACCGTGCGCGTTGCGCAGGAGAACTCCGCAAGTTAGCCGCGAGACTCGGCGAATAGGCGGGAACCCGGAATTCGGGGACCGGACGGGACGTTTCCGGACCTCCATCCGCGCACTTCCATGTAAATGATCACTAACAATCATAATTAACAATTGAGTTACACCTGTCAGCGCCCGTCATGTTTCGCGCAGCGTCCGCCCTCGCACCCCGCTCTTCCGACACCGTTCACACCATCTCCGAGAAGCGCGATCTACCTGACAAGCCACATTACCGCAGCCTCGCTAGCTGGATCGCTTCATTTTCACGCCTCTTCCACTCGAGCTCGCCACACGAAGCCCTTGAGAATCCGCACTTCTACAAAATCCATTTCATCATTCTGCAAACCCAATAGAGTGAAGACCACTTTTTAAATCGCGCGTTTTCGCGCCAATCCCGCTCCCGCAACCCCTGCACTTACAACACTTCCAAAACACCCGCGCGCGCGTAACCCCATTAGAATGAACACTTCCCGCACCCGGCACGGTCAGCCGCGACTAGAGAGTGCAAGGCCGCCCGGGGATACCTGCAACGCTCGCCGCCCGCGCCCCGCTCCTCCGGTCACCGCAGCTCCCTTCGCTCCGCGGCTGCGCCGACCGGCCCCGCAGTTCCAAAGCAATCCATCCCAAACTTTGCTACAATGCGCCTCCTGAATTCCATGCGGCGCGCTGGCCAGAAACGTCGCGCTGCGGAGGCCCCCATATGGCGAATGCTCAACTTCTCGAACAGCTCGACGCAGCCATCGCAAAGAAAAATCTCCTGCATCACCCGTTCTACCAGGACTGGCAAGCCGGCAAACTCACCAAGCAAGCCCTCCAACTCTACGCCGCCCAGTATTACCGCCACGTCGAAGCATTCCCCAAGCACTTGCGCGTTCTCGCCGCCCGCACGGAAGGCCCCATCCGCCAGGTCGTGCTTGAGAATCTCGCGGAAGAAGAAAACCCCGCCGCCTCGCACCCCAAGCTCTGGCGCGATTTTGCCGCCGCCCTCGGCGTCTGCGAAGACGACATCACCCACTGCCCCGCCCTGCCCGGCACTCAGAACGTCGTGCAGACCTTCCGCGAAATCTGCGGCGACCGCACCATCCCCGAAGCCGTAGCCGCCCTCTACGCCTACGAATCTCAGGTGCCCGAAATCGCCAGCACCAAGATCAACGGCCTCAAGAACTTCTACTCCCTCAACCAGCCCGAAGCACTGGCCTACTTCGAAGTCCACGAAGAAGCCGACAAAGCCCATCGCGCCGCCTGGCGCAATTGGCTCCTTGAAAACGCCAACCAAGATCACGCCGAAATCCTCGCCACCACCAACGAAGCCCTGGACGCCCTGTGGGGCGCCCTCGACGCCGTCCACCAAAGCAAAACCTGCGCCGCCACGCACTAAAGGCCAGGGAGTACCGACGCGAGCACAAAGACCAGCGCGTGCGACACAAAGCCCGGCGAAATCGCCGGGCTTTGTTGTTTCTGCTTCGACTAGCGTTTGGTCAATTAGCGAATGGAATTACTCGCCGTCGCCGGAATGGCCTTCGTGGCCACCATCGTGGTGCGCCGGGGCTTCCTGCTCCGCGTGCTCGCCGCCATGGCCGTGTTGTGAAGCGCCGCCGTCGCCGCCCGCCGCACCGCTGGACGCACCCGCCGCCTTCTGCTGCTTCTCGCGCGCTTCTTTGATCAGCGCTTTGCGCGAGAGTCGCACTTTGTTGCCTTCAATCGAAAGAACTTTGACCAGGACCTGGTCGCCCAGCTTCAATTCATCGCGAACGTCGCGGATGCGATGCTCGGAAATTTCGCTGATGTGCAGCAAGCCGTCGGTGCCCGGGAAGAGTTCCACGAACGCGCCGAACTCCGCCAGCCGCACAACTTTTCCGAGATAGGTCTTGCCGATTTCCGCGCTGGCTGTGACGTCGCGCACCATCTGCAACGCCGCGTCGCCGCCGGCTCCGCTGGTTGAGAAGATGTGCACCGTGCCGTCTTCGAGTACGTCGATCTTCACGCCCGTCTGCTCGATGATGGACTTGATCTTTTTTCCGCCCGGCCCGATCAGGTCGCGGATCTTGTCCTGCGGAATGCTCAGCTTGTACAAACGCGGAGCGTAGGAAGAAATCTGCCCGCGACCCGCGCTGAGCGTCTTCTCCATCGTATCCAAAATCTGCAAACGCGCTTTCTTAGCCTGTGCCAAAGCCTCGCGCATCATCGGAATGCTGACGCCGAGCACCTTGATGTCCATCTGCAAAGCGGTGATGCCTTCGCGCGTTCCGGCAACTTTGAAATCCATGTCGCCGTAATGATCTTCCGCGCCCGCGATGTCCGTGAGGATGGAATATTTCTTTTCGTCCTCAACGACCAAGCCCATCGCGATACCCGCGCAAGGCGCCTTGAGCGGCACGCCGGCATCCATCAGCGCCAGCGAACCGCCGCAGACCGTGGCCATCGACGACGACCCGTTTGATTCGAGAATGTCCGAAACCAAACGCATGGCGTACGGGAACGATTCATTCGGCGGCAGCAAATTCAGCAGCGCCCGTTCGGCTAGCGCACCGTGACCGATTTCACGCCGCCCAGGTCCGCGCAGGAATTTTACCTCGCCGACGCTAAAGGGCGGAAAATTGTAGTGCAACATGAAGCGCTTGAACTGGTCTTGCTCAAAGAGCAAGTCCAGCCGCTGCATGTCTTCCTTGGTGCCCAGCGTCAAAGTCGCCAACGCTTGCGTCTCACCACGCGTAAACAGCGCCGAGCCGTGCACGCGCGGCAGTAAACCCACTTCGCACCAGATGTAGCGAATCTCGTCAAACGCCCGGCCGTCCGGACGGCGCTTCTTGTTCAAGACATCGTCGCGGAAAATCGTCTCGCGCAATTTCTCAAACGCGCGCTTGGCGAGCGCCAGCTTCTCTTCATCGTCTTCCGGAATCGAAGCCTTTAGTTCGGCTTTCAGCGCATCGACCAGTTCGTAGCTTTCCTTCTTCGGATGCTTTTGTGTATCGAGCGCATCGTGCAACTTCGCGCCATAGCTCTTCTCAATTTCTTTGTACAGCTTCTCGTCAAACGGCAGCGGCGCCACCGTGACTTTCTTTGGGTTCACCTTGGCGTGCAGCTCTTTGATCGCGCCGACAATCTTCTTGATGTTCGCGTGGCCAAATTCCAGGGCCTCGACCACGGACTCTTCAGAAACTTCCAGTGCGCCAGACTCCACCATCACGATGGCCGTTTCCGTTCCGGCAATCACGATGTTCAAGGAACTCTTTTTCTGTTCGCCAACGGTGGGATTCGCGATCAACTTCCCGTCGATCATGCCCACGCGCACGCAAGCGATCGGCGTGGGAAACGGGAGATCCGAGCAATACGCCGCCGCCGAAGCGCCGGTCACCGCAATCACATCCGGGTCGTTGTCGCTATCCGCGGACAAAACCATAGCCACAATCTGCGTCTCGTTCCGCCAAGACTCGGGAAACAACGGGCGCATCGGCCGGTCAATCAGCCGCGAAGTCAAAACTTCCTTTTCCGAAGGCCGTCCTTCGCGCTTGAAAAATCCACCGGGAATTTTTCCCGCGGAATAGGTGTTCTCGCGGTAGTCCACGGTCAGCGGCAGAAAGTCGCGGTCATTCGCCGTCGGCGCCATGCACGCGGTGGTCAGCACCACGGTGTCGCCGTAGCGCGCCACAATCGCGCCATTCGCCTGTTTAGCAATCTTTCCCGTCTCTAGAATCAGCGGGCGACCGCCGACTTCCACGATCACGGAATGGGGTACTGGAATTGTGTTTTTATCAGCCATAAATCATTTCCTTTGGCCCCGCGTTCACGCGGAGCAGGTGTGCGGGCAGGCCCGCCGCCCAGCGGCATGCCTACCCCATACTTCTGGTAGTATTCAGTTGGAAGAAGAGAGGAGAAAATCCAGCAGGTTCCCACGTTGAAGAAGCAAACCAAGCCGGAATAACTACACCACGAGAGCCAGCGCCCGAACATCCGGCGGAAGCTTTTTACCTATTGCGATTGTGCGATGACGCAAAAAAACCGGCCCCGATGCATTGGGCTGCCGGCTACTTGCGCAAACTAAGACGATCGACAATCTCGCGGTACCTTACCGGGTCGCGGCGGTTAAGATAGTCCAGCAAACGCCGCCGCTTGTTCACCATCATGATCAAGCCGCGTCGTGAGGCATGTTTGCACTTCCGGCGAGCCCGTATCCTTAACGTGGGCCCGGAACTGTTCGATCAACACTGATTTCGTTGCGCTCAAGTGCCCGTCTCCGTCGTTTCCCTATTTTTTTCTTTTCTCTTCGACTAACCAAGGCTAACACAATTCTTACAAATGTGTAAAGAACCGACACCGCCCCAATGGTCTCTGCGCCGCGCCTCTCGCGATTTCGTGGGTTCAAGAGTCCCGCGACCTGCCCTCGGCCCCCTGGCAAACGATCGCGAGCGCAAGCCCGTAAGCGAGGTTCATCGCCGCAGTCGGAGACAAAAAAGTACCGGTGTGCTGTTTTGCTCAGACGAGCTGCTGGTCCGCCCCCTACTCTGTTACTGGGAGAACTCCAGCCCGCCATACATCGCCCGATTCCATCGCGCGAAAACTGCGATATTCCCTCCCGAGGAGCACCATGGCAACCCCGATCATTGGACTCGTAAATCTCACGGAATCCTCGTTAGAGCAGCCCCCGGTACCGCCTCAGGAATCCGAACTCGGCGCGGTGGCAAAGCCCATCTCCGAAAACAGCACCGCCACCACGGCCGGAGACGAGTTCACGCCTTCCGCGCCGGCCGCGGATCCTGTGGCAGGGCTCTTCACGGTAAATCAGGTCTCGCCATTCTCCCCCGCCGCCAATGCGCTGCTGTCCCCTGCTGCCGCCCTAGCGCCCGCAACACCGGCCAAACCGACAGCCAACGCCGCGCCCGCCGTCGGCACCACCCCGACGACGACCGCGCAACAGCTGCAAATCCTGAATACCGCCCTGGAAGCGCTGGGCCTCGACAGTGCCGACATCAGCAGCGTCGACCTTCTCGCAAGCTTGACCAACGACTTTAGCCCTACGGCATTCAGTTCCCTGGCCTACCAACTCCAGGCCCAGCAGGGCGCCCTGCAGGTGGCGGCCGCGAACGCGGTGATCGCGACAGTCCCCGAAGCAGACGCCAAGGCTGCGAGCGCCGCCAGCGCAAGTCCCAGCTTCCACCTTCAGGAGGTGCTGGTTCGCTTTCCGCTTGTCGGAGGGCAAAAAACTACCAGCGCACTGCAGCTGACCCTGGTCGATAACAGCGGCAATGCCCTGGTGGCACTCTCGCCGGCGCAGCCAGCTTCCTTGGACGCGCCTTCCCGCGCAATCGCCAACGCCTCACAGACCAAGGCGGCAACGGCGTAAGTTCTTCCGAATCCAATCGGTGCTTACCGGGAAATTGTTTGGCCCGGGGGGCTCTACGCCGTGGCCAACATTTCAAGCTGTACGCCGCTGGCGCACAGGGGGCATTCTGCGGGCGTCCACAGGTTGTATGGCATGCGGTCCAGAGCCTCTAGGGCAACACGCTTCTCGGCCGCGAATCGCGCGGCCGCCTCACCCAAAACCAGAAGCGCACCAATCGCGATTATCTTCGCGCCGTTCGCTTCTAGATCGCTAAGCGTTCCGCGAACCGCTGAGCCCGCATTGATTACATCGTTGACGATAGCTACGCGTTTGTCTCGGACCACGGATTGCAGCGCTTGCGGCAGGCGATACTCTACGGGAAACAGCCCCTCGCGCGTTGCATCTTGATGGCGTCCGGCATACGTGAAGTGGCAACCGAGTTCCTCGGCGACCATGAGCGCTACAAACGCGCCCTCGACAAGCGGGCCGCACACGATCTCTACTTCGTACTGCACCAACCGTTCGGCCAACTGCGCGGCCAAGGGGCGAACGACGAGCGGCTTGAGGCATAACGTCTCCAACTCAAACCACAGATCGCCGTGATGCCCGGACTCCAGCCTGAAATGTCCCCGGCGTCCATAAAGCGCTTCACGCATCAAAGGGGCGCCCTCAATTCTTCATAGCATCCGACGCAAGCGGGATTCTATAAGAATGCTTGGCCCGCGTCAGCAACCGCATGGCGCTCCAGCCGTGGAGTAGGCGCCGCGGCCGCATTGCGCGGCTGCAGAACTACAAGGTGTCGTGTTGTTTTGCTGCCCCGGACTCTAGCGCTGCGCGAAAGTATGCGCTTCGGACTTGAGCCACTCTTCGAGCGCCGGGACGCCGCGAAATGTCTTCGAATTTATCTTCCCCGGTAGATCCGTCCAGTACACTGTGGCGCTATTGGTCAGCCCGTCCACGCACATCCGTTGGTATGTGTCCCTGCCGAGATCCGGTTTGCTTTTTCTTAACCACAGCACAGTTCCCTCGGCTGCACCGTTTACCTCGATAAAACCGCCTACCCGTGCTGCGTTTCGGAGCCCTTGAACTCGATACACGGTCTCCTCTTTCCGGGCTGAACTGGCATCTCGTTCAGTCGCTGCAAACTGTTTCCTCCACCACTCTGGCAGTTTCTTTGCTTTGAACTCTAGGTCGCCATCGTGGCCAACTCGCAGCCAGAATATCCGAGAAACCGGCCCGCTACCATCCACAGCAGGCCTGAGTACTAAAGCGGTCGCGCCGTGCGTTGCCGCGCCTTCCCGGTACTGGACTTTTCCCCGCGATTCGCTAGACTCCGTACGTTCGATAGGGGGCAGCACATGAAAAATCTCGCCATACTTCTCGCTCTCTGCGCGCTAAGCCTCGGCGTCTTCATCGGCGTTCGCGCCGCGCAGAACAAATCGTCCCGCCCCAGCCCTCCTGCAAAAGCTTCCTGCGATCTTGGCGCCGGCAAAACGCTCACTGTCGAGTACTCGAGCCCTCGCGCCAAAGGCCGCCAGGTCTTCGGCGGACTGGTTCCTTATGGCGAAGTCTGGCGCGCGGGAGCCAACGAAGCGACCACCTTCGTCACCGACAGCGACCTGAACGTCGGGGGTAAAACCATCTCCGCCGGTAGCTACACCATCTTCACCATTCCCGACAAAGACAAATGGACGTTGATCATCAGCAAGAAGACCGGCGAATGGGGCGTTCCCTATCCCGGGGCGGAGAGCGATTTCGCGCGTATCGACATGACCTCGTCCAGTCTGCCCGCCACGGTAGAAAATTTCACGATAGCATTCGACAAATCCGGCACGGGCTGCACCATGCACCTCGATTGGGAAACCACCCGCGCCAGCATCGCGATCGCCAGAAAATGATATGCCGTGCGCCAGCCCTGCCGCCGCTTTCCTACCGCCCCACCCCACCGCAAGTCTCGAACGGCCGGAGCCAGGCTCCCGCGCTCAGAACCCGCTAGGCCGCGTTCGCCCGCTTCAACTGCGTAGTCCCGCGATCCACCAGCATCACCGCGGCAATAATGACCACCGTCGCCAAAATCACATTTACCGTGACCGCTTCCCCCGCAAACCACCAGCCGAGCAACACCGCCACGATGGGATTCACGTACGTGTGGGTAGTCACGAGCGTCGGAGAGAAATGTTCCAACAGCCAGTTGTAAGCCGTAAACGCAATCACCGATCCAAACACAATCAAGAATCCGAGTGCCCACCAGGAGCGCGCGGTCACGGCAGTTAGAGAAAATCCGCGATACTCGCCAAACACCGTCCCGGCGGCCAACAGCAACACCGCCCCGGAAAGCAGCGACAAGGCCGAAAGCAGCAGCGGATTCCCGGACAATTTCGAGCGCCGCGAATAAACAATCCCCAGCGACCAGGAAGTGGCGCCAAGCAAAATCGCCATTCCGCCGACCGCCATACCCGGCGTAGAAATCAGCAGGCTCCGCCCGAGGAGCAGCCCCACCCCAGCGAGCCCGAGAAAAACTCCCCCCAGCAAAGTGGCGTTTACGCGCCAGCGCCGCTCCGCAATGGAGAACATGAAAAACACAATAATCGGCTCGATGGCGATGAGCAGCGCGGCCAGCCCGGAGGGCACATGCGTTTCCGCCCAATGCAGCGGACCATGCCCAATGAGAAAGAACAAAATTCCGATCACCAAACTCGCGCGCACCTGGGCCCCCGTTGGTCGCAACCGCTTCGCCAGGCACCAAGCCAGCAAAATCAAGCCCGCGGCCAAGTGCCGGAACCCCGCGGTGTACAGCGGCGGAATAGTCTCGACGGCAAAGCGAATCGCCAGATACGTGGATCCCCAAATCACATAAATCGCAAAAAACGCCGCAATCACCGCCAGACGATTTGGCGAAGCCGCAACCGCCGTTCGCTTCTTGGCGCCGTTCATTTCGAGCGCCGGCGTAGCCTGTTCCGCAACACTCATGAGTCACCGTGCATGTAATGCCCAAATACTGTTATACTAATTACCGAGGCTAGCCCAACGCATGTAACGGGTCAAGGCCATTTAAGTCATTACGCCATGACGGAAAGAGAATATCTTCGACACGGTTTCGGCAAGTTCAACCTGTGGCTGGACTTCGTCAACAGCCTCGAACACGATGGCCTCGGGCACACTACCGACCATCTGCAAGATCCTGAATGGCGAGGCAGCTTTCTCCGGCGCTGGAAACTGTCCGCGCCGCCGAGGCAAGCCCTGCCCGTCGCTTCCCTGCTGCGTTTGCGCGCAATGCTTCGCGTTGTCGCCGAAAAATCATCTTCCCCAGAGCCGCTCAAGCGCTCCGAGTTCCGCGCCCTCGACGCCGCCATGAGCGTATGGGTCAGACCACACCTCTTCCAGCGCCAAAATGGTTTGCTATTGGAATACGCACCACGGCAAAACGACTGGCGCTCGATTCAAGCCAAAATCGCCGAGTCCCTGGCCAGGACGCTGGTCGAGAGCAGCAGAGAGCGCATAAAAATCTGCCCCGACCCGCTCTGTCGCTGGATTTTCTACGATAAAACCAAAGGCAAGACGCGCGTCTGGTGCAACGAAAAAACCTGCGGCAACCGCAACCGCGTCCGGCGCTCCCGCGCCGCCAACAAGTAGACTCGACGAGTATTTTCTTGGGAGTGCGGCCGGTTGGGCCACTGGCTGGCTGCTGGGTCTTAAAACGGCTCGCCGCTCCTGTTTTCGCCTACTTCCTCACCGCCCAGGCAAGTCCATCCACTCCGCGCCCCGTCGGAATCTTCCCGACGACACCCAGCGTCTTCAGATCGATCACCGCGAGAAAATTGTCGCGACTGGCGGCCACAAAAGCCCGCGAACCATCGAGGTCCATCAAAATCCCGTTCGCCGCCGAGCCGATATGCAGCCGCTTGAGCTCCTGCCGCGAATGCGCATCGAGAACCACCACGTCCCCGGCGCCCATATCCGAAACCAGCACCAACCGGCCATCGGGAGAGAATTTCAAGCGGTTGGATTGCTTGGTCTGCACGTTCACGGTCTGCATCACTTTGCGGCTGGCCACGTCAACAATTGAAATCGTGCCGTCGTGCGAATTGGCGGCCCACAACTCCTCGCCATCCGGAGCCACGTCAAAACCTTCCGGCCCTTTGCCCACCGCGACGCGCGTCTCTTTCCATCCCGACGCATCCGCCTGTTTGTCCCCCTCGAAGATACTGATTTCATCGGAGTTCACATCCGAAGTAAAAATCCTTCCAGCATCCGTGGACACCACCAGCATGTGCGTGCGATTCTCGCCCACGCCCAAAATCCAGTCCACTTTGCCCGCGGCAGGATCGAACCGGGCAATCGCTTTGCTCCCTTCCGCCGTAAAATACATCTCTCCACCGGCATTCTGGATCCCATGCGGCGCGAGCAACGCGCCGAGTTCGACGGGAGCCAGGGCTCGCATCGCCGACAGATCGACGACCGACAAGGTATGCAGCGGCGTCGCAAAAGCTCCATAATTGGTGATGTAAGCAATCTTTCCGTCGGATGAAACAGCCACCTCGTGGGGATCCGCGCCCGCAGCAACGCGCCCGATCACCTTAAGACTCTGCGCGTCGGCCACCGCCAGCATGGCATCGTCTTTTTCTAGTATCAGCAACTGCGGAGAGCGTGTCTGCGCGAGCGCTGGGAGCGCGAAAAAAAAGGCCAGCGCCAGGAGCGGCGCAGACCGCATCGCACGACAAGAAAATCGCAGGATTGCGGGGATGGAAACGAAGTCTGTGCGCAGGCTCACGAAATAGTCCTCCCGGCAGGTTATGGAGATTCTCCGGAGGCCGCGAAGCTTCCCTTCACGGCGCTCAGGGAACACGGGTTACCACGGGCCCGCCCATCAGCTTTCGCCGGCCTAACGGTTCTTGTTCCGCACCAGCGCCAGAAATTCGTCGCGCGTTTGTTTGTTGTGGCGGAACGCGCCGAGCATCGCGCTGGTGACGGCTTGGCCGTGCTGCTTTTCGACGCCGCGCATCTGCATGCACAGGTGGCGGGCTTCGACGATTACGCCCACGCCTTGCGGCTCCATCTTGTCTTCAAGCGCCTGCGCGATTTGGCTGGTCATGCGTTCTTGAATCTGCAGCCGCCTCGCAAACATGTTCACCAGCCGCGCCACCTTGCTCAGTCCAATGACCTTCTTGTTCGGCAAATACGCGATGTGCACGCGCCCGAAAAACGGCAGCAGGTGATGCTCGCACAGGCTGAAGAATTCAATGTCCTTGACGATAACCATCTCGTCGTAGGCCACGCTAAAAGTCGCGCCATTGAGCAATTTTTCAACGTTCTGTTGGTAGCCGCTGGTCAGAAAGCGCAGGGCTTGTTCGAAGCGCTCCGGCGTTTTGCGCAGTCCCTCGCGACTCGGGTCTTCGCCAAGCTGCACGATCATCTTGCGCACCAGGTCGGCGATGCTTTCGCCGGGCGCGCTTAAACCGTTTTCGTGCAACAGCAGTTCTTCCGTGGGCTTGGTCACGATACGATTTCCTCGGTGTGTTCCCCGCCATACTCGAAACTATTATTGCCCGTCTCTTCGACGCGGATGCGTTCGAGCTTTGCAAGCGGAAAGGTTTTCAGTCGCGCGAAGATATCCATGCACACATTTTCCGTGGTCGGCACCACGTCGCGAAACGTCGCCACGTCTTCGTTAAACGACTTGTGATCGTAATCGTTCAAAACTTGCTTCTCCACATAGGCATCGAGGTCCGCAAGATTCGCAATCATCCCCGTCGCCGCCTCCACCGCTCCCGAGACCACCACCTCAAGCACGTAGTTGTGCCCGTGCCCATGCGGATTATTGCATTTCCCGTAAAGCTCGCGGTTCTGCGCCGCACTCAACTTGGCGTTGTGCAAACGGTGCGAAGCCGCAAAGCGGTAGCGCCGGCCCAATTCAACCCTCAGGCCGCACGCGCTTCCCGGGCTGTGCGCGCGCCGCACTTCGGCGCCGCCTTCCGCCGCTATCATCGCGCTTCCTCGGCCGCCGGCGCGTGACCGTTGGATGCCGCCGCGCGATAACAATCTGCAAAGAGATCTGCCGATTCATAGAGCCGCACGCGATGCAATTTCCCGCCACCCAGCTTGGGTTCCAGCAAATTCCAGATCACTAGGGCAATGTTCTCGCAGGTAGGAATCTTGCCCGCCAGCTCCGGCACTTCCACGTTTAGGTTCCGGTGGTCCATGCGCTGCAGCACTTCGCGCTCCAGCAATTCCTTCAAATCCTTCAAATCCAGCACCATGCCCGTCACGGGATCGGGTTCGCCCGCCACAGTGACTTCCAGTGTGTAGTTATGCCCGTGGCCGTGCGGGTTGTTGCATTTTCCAAACACGCGCCGGTTTTCCTCCGGCGACAAATTCGGATTGTCGTAGCGGTGTGAAGCAGCAAACTCGATTTTTCGCGTCAGCAACACCATTTTAATCGCCGCACTCGAAAGCGAAATACCGGAGACCGTTATCCCAGCTTACCAGCAGGGCCTACCACGACCTCCCGGCCTTTCCACGCCAGTTTCCCGCGCGCATGCCCGCGGTAACTGGCAAAGAGCACAGCGGCATACAACAACACCGCGGGAACGTAGTAAATGATGAGTCGGAATGGGAATTGGTTACGCACCAATTCTGCGCCGTACTGCAGTTGCCGCACCAGCAGCAGCACCACGCCGGCAAAGATCGCCAATGGATACCACAATCCGAACACGATCAGGAGAAGCGGTATCCACGGAAAAATCGTCCGCAGCTCAGCCCAAAAGGCCGTCGGTTTACCGCCGGTCAGACGAAAGAGATTTTTTTTCCACCCGTCCCACATTGCACCGAACGAGCGATACATCCGCACGCGCACCAGGCCTGCGCCGGAGGCAAAGCGCATCGCGTAACCCGCAGCCTTCACGCGTCGAGCCAGCGCTACATCCTCGAGAACCTCACCCGCCACGCTCGCGTGCCCGCCAATCGCGTCATAAACACTGCGGTGCAGCATGAGAAATTGTCCGTTGGCAGCCGCCACCCGGGATTTGGGATCGTTCACCGCCTCGTAGGGATATATCCTCGCCAGCCGGCAATAGATGAACGGAATCAGCGCCTTCTCGTACCAGTTGGCAGTTATTTGCTCCGGCGAAAAAGACACCAGTCCGGCGTTGCCTTCGTTGGCGAGTTCGACGGCCTTGGCGCAGGCGCCCGGCAAAACTTCGGCGTCGGCGTCAACAAACAGCAGCCAGGCTTGCGTCGCCCGACTGGCGCCGAGCGCCGCCGCGTTGTTCTTCCCTACCCAGCCTTGCGGAACCTCGCTGGTTTCCAGCAGCTTTATTCGCGGTTCGTGTCGCATGCGTTCGCCAATGACCTCTGCGGTGCGATCGCTGGACTGGTCGTTCACCACAATAATTTCCAGCACATCCGGCTGCAGCAGCAGAGCCTCAAGGCAAGCCGCAATCGACGCCTCTTCGTTGCGCGCCGGCACAATCGCGGAAATCCGCTCGGCGGGCATCTCCCTCGTAGGAGAGGAAGTCTCTTCGGCGGCAGCGGCGGCGCTAATTTGGGCGGTGTTCATGGGCGAAAACAACAGCGCTCGGGGCGCGCCAGAATAGTGGTTTGGCGACCGGCGGATCCATCCCCGAATCGCTTGCGGATGGGTTAGTATAGCACTCCATGGCTACGGCCCGGAAAATCCTGGTGTGGTGCGCGGTGGCTCTGGCGGCGGGTGTTTTGGCACTCTTTGCCATGCCCAGCTACCGGCAGGGCGAAGCCTCTCTCGCCGGAAAGTCCGCGGACGATTTCACCGCCGAGATTGCCGGAAAGACTGAACACCTTTCCGATTTCAAAGGCAAAGTGGTGGTGCTGAATTTCTGGGCGACGTGGTGTCCGCCGTGCGTGACTGAAACGCCGTCCATGATTCGTCTCGAGCAGTACATTGCGTCGCGCAACGGCGTGGTTCTCGGCGGGAGCGTCGATGAAGATCCCGCGGCGTACACAAAATTTCTGAAAGACTACCATATCAATTTCCCGACTTTCCGCGATGCCACCAAAAAAATCGCCCTCGATTACGGCACTTCCGTTTACCCCGAGACCTACATCATCGACCGGCACGGCAAAATCGCACGCAAGATCATCGGGGAGCAGCAGTGGGATTCCCCGGAAATGCTCGCCTATTTTGACGCCCTGCTCGGGCAAATCTAAAAGGAGCGGTTGGACCCGGTTATTTTCATTGCGCGGGTAGCCAGCACAATAGAAAAACTCGAGGATAGAGGCGGGTTCGCGGGCCGCGCCTTTCTGAAGCTAAATCGGTCTAAATAGCCTGGGATGGCGCACCGCGAAAGAATTTCATTGTAAAAGGGTTAGCGACCCTGTGCGATTGCTGTTTTTGCGTGGCTAGTTCAACGACGAGCGTTCGCGAACCAGGTAGTACATCGCGACGAAGCCAGCCAGGAGGACGGCGCTTTCAAGCGCCACGGAAATGCCGTGTAGCTTGGTAAATTGCGCAAGCAGCGGGCTGCCCGGTTCGGTCGCCTGTATGGAGCCCATCTGTGCGCGGAGCACGGCCATTCTGGCGCTGACCGTAAATTGCGAGAGCGTCGTCAGCAGGATCATTGCCAGGAGGCAAAGCGCCGGGGCGGTGCCGTAACTGGCCAACGTCCGGGTGCGCAGCAGGCGGGCCATCAGAAAGACCATCCCGCACAATATTCCGCCGAGGTGCATTCGCGTCAAGGAGTATCCGACCACGGCTCCGGCCTGATCGCGGCTAGCCAGTACGTGAAACGCCCCGGGCGCGACCACAAAACTGAGAAAAACATCGCTACCGAGCCAGAGGCTGAGAGACAGGACTTCGAGAGTGCGCAGGAAGCTGGACATGGCCAATTATGCGGTGGAAATTTTCCTTCAAAGATCGTTAGGATGGCATTGGTCCATGCAGCGAACCGTATATCGGGCAGCGCCAGACTATCACATCTTTAAATTTCGCCTAGGGACACGCCTTTGCCGCTCTACCCGGATATTTTGACTGGCGAGAGCCCCAAAACCTCGAAGCTGAAGACATGGTCCTGGGGAGCCGGGATTTTCCTGCTGGCGTACTTCTATGCCTATTTCAACGCGATGAGCACAGGAGATGTGGACTTGGCGGAGTGTCACGAACTGGAATCCGCGGTAAGCGCCAAACACTCGATTCCGCTTTCGCTTTCCGCGCCGGGGAGTCCAGCGGTTTTTTGCGATCGCGCGATTCAACTGCCGCTTCTGAAGCACTACGAGAATGTTTACGTGTACGGGGTAACGGAGGCCACAGCGCAAGACGCCATTCTCGCGACGCTGCGCGAGTTCCGTGGCGGGCATCGTCAGGGGAGAATTCGGGTGGCCTTTTTTGCCAGGGAGAACTGGCAAACCTGGTCGGACCCGGCCACCGGCAGGAGCGGTGGCCACCGCGGCCCGGAAACGCCGGTGCGGTCCCTCTGGATCAATTAGCTGGCCAGGGCCACGCCAGCGTGCGGCCCCGGGGCCCGCGGGACGCAGCGATGAATAACAACTTCGGCACAGAAACCCGGGGTGCGGGCGCGGACGGCGCGGGAATGGTGGCAAAATGGAAAGGTTCGCCGGCGCATCGGCAGAAAATGGTGGGCGATAAAGGATTTGAACCTTTGACCTCTCGCGTGTGAGGCGAGCGCTCTAACCGCTGAGCTAATCGCCCGTCCCGGACGGGTTACTATGCCGTGCCCCGCATCCAAGAGACTGGCGCGAAGCGCGCCCCTCTGCCGTGCCACCGGTAGGCGCTCGGATGCAGCGTTCTAGTTGTAACAGGAAAGAGCCCGGATTTTCAACTATGCCAACCGCCACGTCCCACCTGGTTTCGCAATTGCACCGCGCCATCGCGCGCATCATTCTCGGCAAAGAAGAGGCCATTCAGCTGGCGCTGATCACCCTACTGGCGCGCGGGCACCTGCTGATCGAAGACGTACCCGGGGTAGGCAAGACGACTCTGGCGCAAGCGCTGGCAAAATCGTTTCACTGCAGCTTTCAGCGCATTCAATTTACCTCCGATCTGCTGCCCAGCGATGTGCTGGGCGTCTCCGTCTACAACCCCGAGGCGCGGGAATTTGAGTTTCGTTCCGGTCCCATTTTTGCCAACGTGGTGCTCGCAGACGAAATCAACCGCACCACGCCGCGCACACAATCCGCGCTGCTTGAAGCCATGAATGAAGCGCAGGTGACCGTGGACGGCAAGACCTTGCCGCTGCCGCAGCCTTTTCTGGTGATCGCCACGCAAAACCCCATCGAACACCACGGCACCTACCCGCTGCCGGAATCGCAACTGGACCGCTTTCTGATGCGCATCAAGATGGGCTATCCCTCGCTTGAGACGGAGCGCGAAATTCTGCGCCGGCGGGCTACCGCCGACCCCCTCGAGGCCCTGGAGCAGATTGCCGACGTGCACGACGTGCTGGCCATGCAGGAAGCCGTGGCGCTGATCAAAGTGGATGGCAGCCTGCACGATTACGCGCTGGACATCGTCAACCGGACGCGGACGACGGATCAACTGGCGCTGGGTGTTAGCCCGCGCGGGACGCTCATGTTGCAGCGCGCGGCGCAGGCGCGGGCGTATCTTGACGGGCGCGACTATTGCCTGCCGGATGACTTTAAGGCCCTGGCGGTTGCCGTGTTCGCACACCGCGTGGTGGCCAGTTCGCGGCATGCTTCGGCGCAGAAAAAGTCAGAGAGCACGGAATCGGTGTTGCGGGAGATTGTGGATTCTGTGCCTGTGCCCTTGTGAGGAATTGCGACTGGTTCAAGAAAGGCCAGGCAGGTGAACGCCTGGTGAGGCCGCCGGCGCACAGCGGCCAGAGTGCCGGGGCCACCTAAATGCCGAGCACTTCCAACATCGGACGAGCGTGGGCCAAGGCCGACCACTCGGCGGTGCGCGCGTTTCTTCTTGCCATCGCAGCGCTGACGGTGGCCTTGCTACTGGCCTTGTATTCCGGTGCGGCGGCGGAACTCGGGCAAATCGCGCTGGCCAGCACCTCGGCGCTGGTGGCGCTGGCCGTTGCCGGCTGGGTAGCGGTTACCCTGGTTCCGGTGCTGGCCAAGCGCACCCCCCTGCGCTGGATCAGCTACAAGATGGAGTACCGCGTTACGCGCCACGGCTGGGTATATATTTCCGGCATCTTCCTTGTGGCATTGGCGGCGCTGAATACCGGCAACAATCTGCTGTTTCTGATTCTGGCCACGCTGGTGGCGGCGATCTTGATGTCCGGTGTTCTTTCCTCCATCACCTTGTCCGGCGTGGAGTTGCGCCTGGAGCTGCCGGAACACATTTTCGCGGGACAAACCGTGCGGGCCTCCATCGAGTTGCGCAATGAGAAACTGACGTTGCCGTCATTTTCCCTGCGCGTCGAAGCGGCGGCAAAAAAAGGCGCGCCCGCTCCCGTGATTCTCGATACACCGGTTTATTTTCCGTATCTGCCCAAACGGGAACACCTGGCGCAAGCGGTGCCCATGACCTTTCCGCGGCGCGGATTGTATCGCCAGGAAGCCTTCCGCATCGTGACACGTTTTCCATTCGGTTTTCTGCAAAAGGCGCGACGCGTGGATTTGAAGACCGAGGCCCTGGTGTACCCTTCGGTTGAGCGTACCTCCCAGCTCGTCGAGATTCTTCCCGGGCTGCAAGGTTCGCTCGAAAGCATCGCCAAGGGGCAAGGACAGGATTTGTACGCGCTGCGCGATTACGTGGCCACCGACAGCGCGCGGCACGTGCACTGGAAAGCGACAGCACGGTACGGCACGCTGATGGTGCGCGAATTCACGCGGGATGACGACTGCCGCGTGTTGCTGGTGCTTGATCCGCACGTCGACGCCAAACCCGCGAACGGGGAAGGTGGCGCGAGGCCATCGGCTGCCGAACGTTTTGAACAAGCGGTTACTTTGTGCGCCAGCCTGGCGTGGCACTTTTCCGAAACCGATGCCACGCTGCAGTTTCGCACCGCCGGCCTGGAAACGCCGTTGGCGTCCGCAGCGGAAAACATCTTTGTGATTTTGCGCCATCTGGCGGTGGCGGAGGCGTTGCCACCCGACCCGCGCCATGCGTTGATTGCCGAGCTCGCGGCCGCTCCTGACCTGTTCAAGATTGTGATTACTAGCCAGCCGCACGGCTCGATTCCGGCGTCGGTGTGGCATTCCTCCTACGTGATTTTTCTCGACGACCTCAGTTAGATCTCTTTTTAGCCGCAAACACCACTTCTCAAACGGCAAACAAAAAAACGCGCAGCTGAAGCCTGCACCAGGCGTGGCGCGCCCCTGCGGGGTGGGGTTCTTGTGTGCGAGAATTCCTCCACCTATGCTGAGCCGTGTAGAACTGCGAGCGCTTCGCAAAAACCTCCCGGATTGGTTTCGCGCGTATCGACGCGAACTGCCGTGGCGGCTGAACAAAGATCCTTACCGCATTTGGCTTTCGGAAATCATGTTGCAGCAGACGCGCGTGGCGGCGGTGATTCCCTACTTCGAGCGTTTCTTGTCGCGTTTTCCGACGATTGCGGCCCTGGCCGAGGCTCCCGCGGAGGAAGTGTTGCGCCTCTGGTCGGGACTCGGATACTACAGCCGGGCGCGAAATCTGCAAGGCGCCGCACAACAAATCGTCGCCCGACACGCGGGAAGGTTTCCCGCAAGCGAGACCGCGCTGCGGGCGCTGCCCGGCATCGGCGCGTACACCTCAGCGGCGATTCTCAGCATTGCGTTCGAGCAACCCCTTGCGGTGCTGGACGGCAACGTGGCGCGCGTTCTAGCAAGGCTGTTTGCCGTGCGGGGCCAACTGCGCGAACCCTCGACCTGGCGCACGCTGCAAGGCCACGCCGACCAACTGCTGGAGCATAGTTCGCCGGGCGACTGGAATCAGGCGATGATGGAACTGGGTGCAACGGTCTGTACGCCGCGCGCGCCGCAATGCATGCTCTGCCCGTTCGCGAAACACTGCGCCGCACGGCAGCAAGGCCTAACAGAGGAGATCCCCGAAAAGCGCCGGAAGCGCGCGCCGGCGATGGTTACCCTGGCCGCCGCGGTATTTGTGGATCAACACGGGCTCACGCTGCTGCTCCCCCCGCCGGCTTCCTCTGACGAGGAAGTAAGCGCCGAGCACGTGCCCTCCCTGGTATCGAAGATGTGGCACTTCCCGACCATTGCCGCGAACGGCGAACCGCGCGGGGAGCTCGAACAGCACTTGCACCAGCTGTGCGCCCGGCAAAAAGCGGGCCCCTTGGTGCTGACACCACTTGCCGGCGTCCGCCACACGGTGACCTACCGGAAAATCGCCATTGTCCCGTTTCGTATTGCGGTCAAGAAGCTGCCGGCCATAGCCGGGGCCAAGGTCGTGGCTCTTAAGGAGGCGAGCACGCTGGCGATTTCCGGTCTCACGCGAAAAATTGTCCGAGCTGCGATGCAAGAACCAGGCGCCGGGGCTTTGCGCCTCATGCGCGCGGAACCATCCGCGGAACCGCCGGCCGGCCCTTCTGCCTCAGAGTAAACAAAAGACGCTACACGCCCGGCCCCGCGTTGTCCGTTAGGTGGCCTGAATTTCGCGGCGGGGCGCGCCGTGCCGCAGGCTAATGTTACGATTTATGCTTGCCTATGGCCGCTTCCTACAGCACCTTGCAGCTTCCGACCGCGACGGCCGAGCGCGTCTTCCGGCTCTCCTTGTTCTTTCTGTTGCTCATTTCCGTTTCTATCGTGGCCACCACCGGAAAGCTGGACGGCTTTTCTTCGCTGTGCGCTCTCTTGCTGGTGATGGGCAAAGGCTTTCGCCTGTGGATGGGCAAGCCGGCGGAGCTCAGCGCGCGGCCAGCCACATTTCTGGTGATCGCCTATCTGTTTTTTTTCCCCGTGGACATTGTGCTGTTTTCGCGCTCCTTCGTGTCCAACTCCTCGAACCCTCCCTTGTTTGCGGCGCTGGTGGCGGTGGTGCATTTTCTGCTGTTTGTCATGGTGGTGCGGCTATACAGCGCCACGACGGACCGCGACGCCTTATTCCTGGCCATGCTTTCCTTCGCCGGAGTTTTGGCCGCCGCGGTCCTCACCGTGGACACCGCCTTTCTGCTGTTTTTCTTCCTGTACCTTATTTTCGCGGTGTCCACTTTTGTCAGCATGGAACTTCGGCGCGCCGGACGGGGAGCCATCTCGCCGCCATTTTCCGCCGCGCAACAGGTGCGCGAACGGCATTTTGCGCGCGCGCTGGCTCTCGCGGTCTTCAGCGTCTCCCTGGGCGCCATCCTCATCGGCGGCGTACTGTTCTTTCTGTTTCCCCGCATTAGTGCCGGCTATCTTGGGCGCACCAGCTTTAATCCGCCGTTGGGTACGGGCTTCACCGACGAAGTCGAACTGGGGCAAATCGGCGAACTGAAAAAAAACTCCACCGTGGTAATGCGCGTGGAGACCGGGCATCCCGTGGGTTACGCGTTGTTACGCTGGCGCGGCAACTCACTCGTCGATTTTGACGGCAAACGCTGGACCTCACCGGAGCGCCGAAACGAGGCGTTGTCGCCTAACGCCGATGGCTGGATCGACGTCAGCCAAGGGAAAAACAATCCGGGCATTCCGGGACTTTTGTACACCGCGGTGCTGGAGCCAATGTCCACGGATGTTATCTTCGTTCCCGGCACGCCCATGAGACTGCGGGGAAATTTCAGCGGACAAGCCAGCAGCGTCTATGGCGCGGTGCGCAATACTTACCTTCTTCGCGATGGCGCGGGAACGATCTTGAATCCTTTTCACAATTACGCCTCCATTCGTTACTCGGGATTTTCGCGATTGCCGAATCCGGATGTGGGCAAACTTCGCGAAGCCGGAACCGTCTATCCTGACGCCATCGCGGACACCTACCTGCAGCTTCCGGCGATCGACCCGCGCATTCCGGAACTGGCCAGACAAGTCACCGCGCAAGCCACCAACCCTTACGACAAAGCCCGCGCCATCCAGAATTATCTGCGCAGCAACCGCTTTCGCTACACGCTACTTCTGACGGGCAAGCCGGGAGACGATCCCCTGCCCCATTTTCTGTTCGATACCCACGCCGGGCATTGCGAATATTTTGCGTCCTCCTTGGCGGTGATGCTGCGGACCCTGGGCATTCCCTCGCGTGAGGTGAACGGCTTTTTGCCAGGCGAGTATAACGATCTGGGCGGAGACTACATCGTGCGCGCGAGCGATGCGCACAGCTGGGTGGAGGTATTTTTTCCGGGCAATGGCTGGATCGTCTTCGATCCCACGCCGGATGCGCCGGAAGGTTCGGCGGGCATTTTATCGCAACTCGAAAAGTACGCGGATTTTCTGCAACTCACCTGGGACGACTGGGTGGTCAGTTACGATTTCGGACACCAGGCGGTCTTGACCCAGGCGCTACAGCGCGATTCGCGGAATTGGATGGAGGCGGGCCGCGAGTGGTTCGCACGCAAAGAAGAGCGCGGAAAAAACTGGATCAAGTCGTGGCAATTTCAACACGCCAGCCTGCGCTATCTGACGCCCATCGCTTTGGTGTTGCTGCTCTTGGCGCTGCGATTTGATGTGCTGGCGCGCGCCCTCCGTCGCTTGCGGATGTTTTTGCAATTGCGCGCGAAACCATCGGCCGTGGCTGCGCCGCTCTTGGCTTCGCGGCTGTATTTTGAGTTGCTGCGCCTGCTCGAGCGGCGCGGGTTGGTGCGCGCGAAGTCGCAGACGCCGCTGGAATTTGCTGCGGCACTGGGGGACGGCAGTTTGCCGGTTCAAGATGGTACGGCGGAGCTTCTTAACGTCACCGCCTTGTCGCCGGTGGTGCGGGAGTTTACGGAGATTTACACCCAGGCGCGCTTTGGCGGGGCGCCTTGCGATACTTCGCGCTTGCGCCTTTTGCTGACCCAGGTTCGCGCCGGCCTGCGCACGCGATAGCTGCCCGAAGGTGACCCCTTATTCTGCCCGGCTCCCCGGTTTTAGAGGCCCGCCGTGCGCCGTGGTACAATTGAGTGTTGCGGAAAGGCGCATTTTTACTGCTTATGAGCAAGGTCGCGACCAAGGTCGGGTTTGTGAGTCTCGGATGCCCGAAGAACCTCGTCGATAGCGAGGTGATGATGGGTATTCTGGCCCGCCAAGGGTATGAATTGACGGCGCGCGCCGACGAAGCCGAGATTTTAGTCGTGAATACCTGCAGCTTTATAGAGTCAGCACAGAAGGAATCGGTGGATGCCATTCTGGAGATGGCCGAGCACAAGAAATTCGGCGCGGCCAAGAAACTGATCGTGGCTGGGTGCCTCGTGGAACGTTATCGCGCGCAGATTTTAGAGCAGGTGCCGGAAGTGGACGCGGTGGTGGGTACCGGTGAAGTGGAGCGGATTATGGAGGCGGTGACAGGCGATTTGCGTGTGCTGCCCGCAAAACCACCGGCGTTTCTGTATCACGATTTAACCCCGCGCGTGATTACCACGCCGCGGCATGCGGCTTATATAAAAATAGCCGAAGGCTGCGATCATCCTTGTTCCTTCTGCATTATTCCGCAGCTGCGCGGAAAATTCCGCAGCCGGCGGTTTGCCTCGGTGTTGCGCGAGGCGGAGAACTTGGTGGCGGGCGGGGCGCGCGAGATCACCCTGATTGGGCAGGATACGACCTCCTACGGCGAGGATTTGGGTTTGCGCGACGGCCTGGCGCTGCTTTTAGAGAAGTTGGCGCACATCGGCGGCGCGCAGCGAGGACACGGGGATGATTTGCTGTGGGTGCGTTTTTTGTACGCCTATCCGAATCGTGTGACGCAGAAAATGCTGGACACCCTAGCGGCTTATCCGCGTTTGGCAAAATACATGGATATGCCGCTGCAGCACGCCAGCCGGAATGTTCTGGCGCGCATGAAGCGCGGCGGTAACGGCGATTCCTTCTTGAAGCTGCTGGACCGGATTCGCACCACGATTCCCGGCGTTGCGCTACGTACTTCGTTTATTGTGGGTTTTCCTGGGGAGACGGAAGACGATTTCGCGCAGCTTTGCGATTTTGTGCGTGCGGCACAGCTCGATTGGATGGGGGTATTCGAATACTCGGATGTCGACAATGCCGGCAGTTTTGCGCTGGACGAAAAGGTCGACGCAGAAAGCATTACCGCTCGGCGCCACCAGCTGATGACCATTCAGAAGAAAATTTCACGCGAGCGGCTAAAGCGTTTTCGCGGGCAGACACATACCGCGCTCGTCGAAGGACCGTCGAAAGACAATCCGCTGGTTTGGGAAGCGCGCCTCGAGGGTATGGCGCCGGACATCGATGGCAAGTTGTATGTGACGGATATCCAGGTGCCCAATGGCGAGGTGGCGGCCACCGGCGATGTGGCACGCGTCGAAATTACCAAGACCGATGCCTACGATTTGATCGGGCGGGTAGTGGAAATTATGCCGCGTTCGCCTGAGTTGCAGACCAAGGCCCGCGCCCATGCCCCCCCGACGAGCGCCGCCGCGGAGTCTTCCGCGCCCGCAGAGAAGTTGCACCGCATTGCCACGGGCGCCCCGCTGCGCGTGCTGGCGTAAGCCTGGTCTCTAGGGCGCCGGCGCGAGCGCGAGGACTGGCGGTGCCGCGCGGGCAAATTCCCACTCTTGGCCGTTTGAGGTAAACTTCCCTGCGGGACGGGCGGTACAATCTCAATCAAAAGGTCCGCGTCATGCTGCACAAATGTCCGATTTGCAAAACACCCACCGACTCGACGGAGCACGGGGACTTCCCTTTTTGCGGCGAACGCTGCCGCGACCGCGATCTAGGCAATTGGGCCACGGAAAAGTACGTGGTCTCGGAGCCTATTTTTAACGAGGACGACGGCGACGAAATCGCCGCGTCGCGCAAAACCATAATCCTCGAGCTCGACGAGCCGAATGCTGCCGGACACTGAGCCTGGCGATTTGCCGGCGCCAGCGCAAAAAAAGTCTCCAATATCCTTTCTGCTTGCCACGTGCTTCGGCGCCGGCTATTTGCCCAAGGCACCTGGAACATGGGGGTCGCTCGCCGGGCTCATCCTGACCGCCGCCGCCGAACTCGCGGCACGGTGCGCAGCGCGATCGACAGTCCACTGGCCCTACCTCCCGAGCGCCTTCAGTTATTGGTCCGTTCTGATCGGCTGCTGTGCATTAACCGCAGCACTGGGGGTCTGGAGCAGTTCTCGCGTGGCTAGCTCTGCAAGACATGCAGATCCGCAGTTTGTGGTCATCGACGAGATCTCGGGTCAAATGCTGACCTTCGTCGCGGGCGTTCCCGACTCCGCTAGCAGTTCGACGTGGAGGATATTTGAGCCCGTTCAGGTATTTGGCTTCAGCTTCGAGTGGCAGATACTGGTAGCCGGATTCTTGCTTTTCCGCCTCTTCGACATATGGAAGCCGTTTCCCATACGGCGACTGGAAAAGCTGCCGGGGGGATGGGGCATTATGGCCGATGATTGGATGGCGGGCATCTACGCTGCAATTCTGCTGCGTCTGGCGTTACACTTTAACCTGCTATGAAATTCGGGCTGGGCGAAAGCTCCAAAAAGAACGGCATCCCGCGGATCGAGCGCGTCGCGCCCTCGGCGGCCATCCCCGGCGGGGAGATCGTCATTTACGGCAGTGGCTTTGCCTCGCGCAACGGCTCGCGGCCGGTGGTGCGCTTTGGCGAGACGGAAGCCAATCTCTCGCTGGCCAGCGAATCGCGTCTCATCGCCAAGGTGCCGGAAGGCGCCAGTGGCGGGACGGTGCTGGTAGCGATGGCCGATCATGAGAGCGCCCCGCATCCCGTCTCCATCGGACTGCAAATTGCCGATAACTTGCATCCCGTGGCCAACCCCGCGGTGGACGGCGAAGGGAATATTTATGTGACGTTTTCCGGCGCGCGCGGCCAGCGCGTGCCCGTCTCGCTCTACAAAATCACCGCCAACTACAGCGTCAAGCCCTTCGTGACCTCGCTCGTCAATCCGAGCGGGCTGGCCATCGGCCCCGGCGGCGATCTCTTCGTCTCCTGCCGCCACGACGGCACGATCCACCGCGTGTCACCCGATGGCCGCTCCGAAGAGTGGATCGAAGGCATGGGCATCGCCACCGGCATCGCCTTCGACAAAACCGGCAACCTGTATGTCGGCGATCGCAGCGGCACCATTTTCAAGATCAGCCCCACGCGCGAAATCTTTGTTTTTGCCACCCTGGAGCCCTCGGTGGCCGCCTATCACTTGGCGTTTCATCCGAGCGGCGACCTGTACGTCACTGGCCCGACAACCTCGAGCTACGACCGCGTCTTCCGCATCACGCAAGGCGGCGAAGTCCTGGTTTTTTATCGCGGGCTTGGGCGTCCGCAAGGATTGGCGTTCGATCGCGACGGCCATCTTTACGTAGCCGCCTCGCACGCCGGACGGCGCGGCCTGGTGCGTATCTCGCCGCAAGGCCACGCGGACATCGCGCTCAGCGGCTCGGGCTTGGTCGGTGTGGCGCTGCAGCCTTCCGGCCGCGCCATCCTGGCAACCACCGGAGCGCTATACACTCTCGATTGGGATGTCCGCGGCCTGCCACTTCTCGCCTAGCGCCGGGTGCTCTTGTTTACGCCGGCGGGGTGCCTGGGCGACCAGCAGCGGGCGCGCAGTGGAACGGAACATTGAAAATGCTGAAAGCTGAGATCATTGCGGTAGGCTCCGAACTTCTGACCCCCGACCGCCTGGACACGAATTCCCTCTTCTTGACGGCAGAACTAAACAAATTAGGCGTGGAAGTGGTCCGCAAATCCGTGGTGGGCGACAATCGCGACGACCTGCGCGACGCCTTCCAGCAAGCCCTCGAGCGCGTGGAATTGGTGATCTCGAGCGGCGGTCTGGGCCCCACGGAAGACGATCTGACACGCGAAACCGTCGCCGCACTCCTTGACCGCAAGCTGATCCGGAACGAGGAAATCCTGCGCGCCATCGAAGCTCGTTTCCGCAGCTTCAAGCGCGAAATGCCCGAAATCAATGTGCGTCAAGCGATGGTTCCCCAGGGCGCGGAGGTGCTCGACAATCCGCGAGGCACCGCGCCTGGACTGTGGCTTGAAACGAGCGGCCGCTTGCTCGCCCTCTTGCCTGGCGTACCGCGCGAACTAAAACCGATGTTCGTTGAACAGGTTCTGCCTCGCCTCGCGCGGCGCGTTTCCGGAGTCCGCCTCGTGCATCGCGAGCTGCGCGTCACCGGCCTCGGCGAGTCGCACGTCGAGCAGCGTATAGCGCCAATCTATAAGCGCTACAGTGATGTGAATACCACGATCCTGGCCGCTCCGGGCGAGGTGCAGATCCATCTGCGCATGTGGACCGACGATTTCCCGCACGCCCAGAAAACCCTCGACGATATCGTACAGGGTTTCGAAATCGCGCTAACGGACCGCATCTTTTCGCGCGAGGGGTCCTCGCTCGATGAGGTGGTCGCCCATCTGTTAATCCTGAACAACGCTACAATTTCCGCGGCGGAAAGCTGCACCGGCGGGCTCTTCGCCCAGCGCCTCACCAGCATCGCGGGAAGCTCGACATATTTTCTCGGCGGCGTGGTGTGCTATAGCAACGAACTGAAGACCGCCTGGGCTGATGTCCCGGCCTCGCTGATCGCCACCAAAGGCGCAGTCAGCGGCGAAGTGGCCACGGCCCTCGCAGAGGGGATCCGTCGCCGCGCCGGCAGCATGCTCGGGGTTGGCATTACCGGCATCGCCGGCCCGGGCGGCGGCAGCGAAGAAAAGCCCGTCGGCACGGTGCACATCGCCCTTTCAAGCGCCACCGGAGTCAAAGAACGCCGCATGCATTTTCCCGGCGATCGCGAGATGATCCGCATCCAAGCGTCGCAGGCCGCGCTCGATATGGTGCGCATCCATTTCCTGTACAACGGCGCACAACAGGGGACCCCGCTGGGCGCGAACTTCAGCGCTCCGCTCAATGCCCAGCGCGCCGCGCAACTGGGCTCGCCGTCCGACTCTCACTCGGCCACGCCTCTGAAAAGGTCCTGACATGGACCGCGCGCAGCTTGTCTATTTGGGCGTTCCCGTAGTCGCTTATCTGCTGGGGTCCATCCCCTTCGGCCTGCTGGTGGGAAGCATCTTCGGCGGTAAAGACGTGCGCAAAGCCGGCAGCGGCAATATTGGCGCGACCAACGTCTCGCGAGTCGCCGGGCCCTTGGCCGGGATCCTCACCCTGCTGCTCGATGCCGCCAAAGGCGCGCTCGCCGTCCTGACCGCCGCTCGCTTAACCGGCGATTCCGCCACGTGGATGATGATTGCCGGCATCCTCGCGCTGCTTGGCCATTGCTACCCAGTGTGGCTGCACTTTAAAGGCGGCAAAGGCGTAGCGACTGCCGCCGGAATTTTTCTGGTGCTGAGCCCCCTGGCGATGTTTTCCGCGCTGGCGGTATTTATTCTGGTCGTGGTCTTCTGGCGCTTCGTCTCGCTCGGTTCCCTGGCAGCGGCGGCGGCGATCCCGCTGCTGATGTATTTTCTCTGGGCCCCGCATCACGCGCCGCCACTACTCGTCAGCTTCGGCTCGCTGGGCATCTCGACCCTGGTCATCTATAAACACGACGCCAATATGCAACGCCTGATCGAAGGTACCGAAACAAAATTTTCCTTTAGCAAAAGGTCGCGAGAACCGAACGAGCCCCAAGAGCCCAATGAGAAAGGCGCCGCCTGACGCCCGCCCGCCGTTCCAGCCAGGTCTCGGCTGCTCGGCACAACATCCGATCTTTTGCTGCGCTCGCTCGGCGAACACCGCGTCTCTGCGTTATCCTTGGGCCTCGCAATATTCGAGCCCGCAAAACCGCACATGAGCAAAATCGCCATCTTGGGCGCAGGCAGCTGGGGTACCGCGCTGGCCATCACTCTTTCGCGCAGCCCGCGAAAACACCAGATCAACCTTTGCGCTCGCGATGCTTCGCTTGCCGCATCGCTGCAAAACGGCCGGGAAAACCAAGTGTATTTGCCGGGTTTTTTGTTGCCGGATAGCGTACAGCCCACGGCGAGCCTGCGCTCGGCGCTGGAAGACGCCGACATAGTAGTCAGTGCGATCCCGGCAGCCCATGTGCGCAGCGTATTCAGCTCTGCGTTGCCTTATCTGCGGCACAAGGTTCCGATCGTCAGCGCCACCAAAGGTCTCGAGCCTCTGACGCACCTGCGCATGAGCGAAGTCCTGCAGGCGGTGTTGTCCGTAAAATTTCTCGCCGAAGTAGCGGTTCTCTCCGGCCCGTCCTTCGCTGTGGAAGTCGCACGCGGTGAACCCACCGCAGTCGTCGTCGCCGCCGATGCGATCAAGAGTCCATCGCTCGCCTCGGCCATGCAAAACGAATTCGCCGCCCCGGGTTTCCGCCTCTATACCAACGACGACGTTCTTGGCGTCGAACTGGCCGGCGCCATGAAAAACGTAATCGCCATCGCCGCCGGCGCGTGCCAGGGCCTGGGGCTCGGCTCGAACGCCCTCGCGGCCCTGGTCACGCGAGGCCTGGCAGAAATGGCCCGCCTGGCGGCCGCCCTCGGCGGCAAGCCAGAAACCCAGGCAGGGCTCGCAGGCCTCGGAGATCTCGTCCTGACCTGCACCGGCGAGCTCAGCCGCAATCGCCATGTAGGGTTTGAACTCGGTAAAGGCCGAACTTTAGAGGAAATTCTCTCCCCCATGCATATGATCGCCGAAGGCATCGGTACGACCGCCCCGCTCCTGGCTCTGGCGCGACAGCGCGGCGTCGCGCTCCCGATCACAGAGCAGGTCGACGCCATCCTGCACCACTCCCGCCCGCCGCGCGAAGCCATCCGCGAAATCATGGATCGCCCGCAAAAAGCCGAATCCGCGTGAGGCCGGGCGTCCGGGTGGCGACAACGCCTGTGGCCTTAGCCGTTCCCGGCCATCCGAAAAGCGCATCGCCCGAGTGCCACGAGAGGCTGCGCGCTTGAAAGGAGGATCGGCCGCGGGACTTTCGCCGAACTTGGCTGATCGGCGAGAAACCGCCCCTAGTACTATCGTCCCATTTAGACATCGGCGACGCCTGTCCCTCGTGACCCCCGCCGAGCCCTCCCCTTTCCGTAAAATAGTGTGTGACCATGCCCCCCAGCCCCACCTCCGCCTGGACACGCCTACGTAGTGGCCGCATCCGCATTTTGTGGCTGGTTTTGGGCGCGTTACTGCTGGTCAGCGCTCTGCCCATTGGCCTGTACCACCGCCAGGTGCTGCAGCTCAGCCAGGATAAACTGGTCGACACCGAGCGGGTGCAACAGACCGACCTGACACGTTCTCTGGCGCAGGAAATCCAATTTTTCGAGTCCAACCTGACGCAACAGCTGGTAAGCGAACGTCAAATCCTGGCGCTGACGGGCCTCATCGACCATATTGAAGATCCCGTCGAGCAGCCCAAAGTCACGCGCCTGCTGGAAAATTTCGTCGACAGCAACCGCAACACCTTCATCTATCTCACGGCCGTCGGCAAATCCGGCAAAGGCACCAGCGCCTCGCAAGGCAATTTCCGCGCCGAGCAGGATCCCTTCGTCGCCAAGGCTTTGCAACGCGCCTTCGTCACCTGTCTGCAGTCGCAGCAAACGCAGATGGCCAAGTTTCGCAGCGATCCCCTGGCGCTCGCGCCCGACAATCGCCCCGCCTTCGTGATCGCCGTCCCGCTCAAGGACATCAACGACAATTTCACCGGCATGCTCGCCGCGGTTGTCTCGCTCGATCCCATCCTGCACCGTCTGCAGGACGCCAGCGTGCGCGGCCGCGATGTTTTCGTGGTCGATCACTACGGCCATATCGTGGCCCACCCCGACACCAGAAATTTCGTCCCCGGCGCCGATGCCAGCTCCATCTCCAAACTCGTGGGCCAGGTCATGGCTCTGCCGCAGGAACTGCGCAACACCGAAACGGTGCGCTTCAGCGAACAGGGCAAGAAGCATTCCATCGAAATGATCGGAACCTACAGCACTTTTCCCGAGGTCAACTGGGCGGTAATTGCCGAACGCAGCCTGGACCAGGCGCGCGCCGACGCCGGCGTATCCGACTTGAATCACCAGGCGCTGGCTTTCGTCTCCGTGGTGGTACTTGTGGCCATCCTGTTCGGCTATTTTTTCGCCGTGGGCATTAGCACGCCGATTCGCGGTCTGGCTGCTTCCACGCGCGCCATCAGCCGCGGTGAGTTCCACCAGCGCTCGCCCGTGCGCGGGGCCACGGAAATCAGCGAGCTGGCCGAAAATTTCAATAAAATGGCCGGCGACATCGAAGAGTACATTGAGCGCCTGAAAGAGGCCGCAGAAGAAAATCGTGAACTGTTCCTCGGCTCCATCCGCATGCTCGCCGCGGCCATCGACGAGAAGGACCCCTACACCCGCGGGCACTCCGGTCGCGTGGCCAAATATTCCACGCTTATCGGGCAGGAACTGGGCTTGCCTGCGCCCGAGCTGGATAAACTAAAGATTTCCGCGCTGTTGCACGACGTCGGCAAAATCGGCGTCGAAGACCGCGTTCTAAAGAAGCCTGGCGCGCTAACGCCCGAAGAATTTGAATTAATGAAGCAACACACCGTAAAAGGCGCGAACATCATGCGCCCGGTCTCGCAGCTGAAAGAAATGTTGCCCGGCATCGAGCTGCACCACGAACACATGGACGGCCGCGGTTATCCCTACGGTCTGCAAGGCCCGCAAATTCCGCTCATGGCGCGCATCATCGGCGTGGCCGACACCTTGGATGCCATGACCACCAATCGACCCTATCAGAATGCGATGGATCTGGATTTCGCGCTAACGCGCATCAAATCCCTCGGCGGCACCAAATTCGATGTGGTCATCGTCAACGCCCTCGAGTCCACGATCAACGCGGGCAAACTTCGCTTGAGCGCGGTCGAAGTCCACGTCTAGCCGGCTTCGCCCGACGCACGCTCTGGCCTCCCAAAACTATTTCCAATATGGCCCGGTCGCCAATTTTTATGCGCGCAACGCTCTAACTCTCGCCTAAAATAGTCATGTGAATCGTTCAGGCCCTCCCGCATGAGCTCCCAGAGCATTACCCCCACAGAACTTGCCGCGCCTAGGCTGCCGAAGCTAACCGAAGAAGAAGGCACGCTGTTCCGCGTCCTGACCGCCGTGAGCTTCTGCCATCTGCTCAACGACATGGTGCAGTCGCTGGTCCCCTCGATGTATCCGATACTGAAGACCAGCTTTCACCTGGATTTCACACGCATCGGCCTGATCACCCTGACCTACCAAATCACCGCCTCGCTGCTGCAGCCATTCATCGGCTATTTCACCGACCGCAAGCCCATGCCCTATTCTCTCCCCGTCGGCATGGCCTTCACCCTGGCGGGACTGCTAATGCTGGCCGTGGCCCCGTCATTTTTTCTGCTGATCATCGCAGCCTCACTGATCGGCGTGGGCTCGGCAGTCTTCCATCCGGAATCGTCCCGCGTCGCTCGTCTGGCTTCAGGCGGCGCCCACGGCATGGCGCAATCCTTCTTCCAGTTGGGCGGCAATACCGGCTCCGCCATTGGCCCGCTGCTGGCCGCCCTGATCGTCCTCCCGCGAGGGCAAATCGGCGCCGCGTGGTTTTCACTGGCAGCTCTGCTCGGAATCTTCGTGCTGATCCGCGTCGGCCACTGGTACAAGGCCCGGCTGCTCCATCTGCAGAGCCGCCCGGCAAGACACACTGAGGCGCTTTCAACGTTGCCGCGCAAAAAGATCGCGCTGGCCATGTCCGTGCTGATGGCCCTGATTTTCTCGAAGTATTTTTATCTGGCGAGCTTCAGCAGCTACTACACCTTCTACCTCATAAGCAAATTCGGGCTTTCCGTACAAAGCTCGCAGCTCTATCTTTTCGTTTTTTTCGGCGCGGTGGCCGCGGGCACGCTCATCGGCGGCCCGGTCGGTGACCGCGTAGGCCGCAAGCTGGTCATCTGGGTCTCGATTCTCGGCGTGCTGCCCTTCACCATGTTGCTTCCATATGTGAACCTTTTCTGGACGGCCATTCTCAGCGTCATCATCGGGTTCGTAATCGCTTCGGCCTTCTCCGCCATCCTCGTCTACGCCCAAGACCTAGTGCCCGGCCGCGTGGGCATGATCTCGGGACTTTTCTTCGGAGTCGCCTTTGGCATGGGCGGCATCGGCGCCGCCGTTCTCGGCCGTCTTGCCGACGCAACGAGCGTCATCTTCGTCTACAAAGTCTGCGCCTATCTCCCGGCCATCGGCCTCTTGACGGGGCTGCTCCCGACCCTCCACCGCCCGAAATCGGCTGCAGCGCAGAGGTCCTAATCCCGGCTCCTCAGTTTCAACAAGGGAGCTTGCTTTGCGAAGCGCTCGCCCCCCTCTAAGGTCAGGGTCGCTGCTGGTTGGAAATTGTCGCCGTGGTCCCGTCAAATTTCGTCAACTGGGCGGTAAACTTCTCGTTGTAGGTCCGCGCGCGATCCCGCAACACGGCCAAAGCCACCGCCTCTCCCAACAGCAACGACGAGTCCGTATCGGTCCGCCAATGAATTCCCGCATGAATCCCGTGCCCGAAGGACACATTGTGTCCCAATTTGTTCAGCTCGCCATCTACGGTAAGCTCCCCGGCATCCGCTCCGGTGTAGGGAATCACCGCCGTTCCGTCATCCGTGGGTACGACCGGATCGGGGATCACAAACGCGCCGTTGAAGAAGAACTTCAAAACGGTGATGCACGCCCCGCCCACCGTCCCGTGCCCGGTAGGATAAGCAGGATGCGCCGGAGACCCTTCAGGGAACGCCAGGGGCAAGAGCCATGTGCCGTTTTTGTTAAACACCGCCTGTGCCGCCTGTGAATCAAGCACCACGTTGCTCAATTTTCCCTGGGTCCGATTTCCCTGCCCCGTTTTGATCAAATGCAGGAGCCCGCCATTGGCCTCCGGCCGCGCGCGCATATGAATCTGCCACTTCTGGAACCACACCGCCTTCAGCGCCCGCGTGGCCACTTCCGCGAGTGTCGCGGCGAAATCCGGCGCTCCGAAGGTTCCAAAACCGTTCTGCGTTTTCGAACGGAAGTACGGATTACCGGGATTGAGCGGCGCACCCAGAGTCTGCAAAAGCAAAAACGCCGTGAAGTACGCCTGGTACAACACATCCACGTGTGTCCAGGCGGCCAGATCCCGCCCGCTGTGCATGCAGCGCAATTGCGGATCGGGCTGGTTGCGCAGGCCCGTGTCCACACCGTTCTGAATGTCCAGCCAGGTGGCAAAGTCCGCGCCGTAATCAATCCCCGGCGCATAGGAAGTCTGCAGCTGGCTGATGGCCTGCGCGCCCATATTGGTGGGCTGAAGGAAGAATTGGGAAATGTACGGCCCCAGCGCCTCTCCCGGAAATCCTCCGCGGAACAGGACCGCCGGAGTCACCTGCCCGCCGGCCTTCGGTCCTTGATACCTTGGCAATCCGTCCAGCTCGGCCGCCGCCTGCGCGGCGACGGGATTTGTGGCGTACTCTGTAAACGGCACGTCGCGCAACAGGGCCGCCCAGTACAATTCGACCAGCTCCGTAGCATTCAGATCGCTCGCCAGCGCCGGAGCCGCAGGTACCAGGGGAGCGCCGAACTGGTAGGCGTCCGTACCCTCGGTATCGAACGCGAATCCCCCTTGCGGACCATTTAGCAAGCGGGTCCCGCCCAGAATAATGTTCTCAAAATCCGCAGGGTCTCCCGTCGTCAAGGCCTGGCGCAGACTGGCGTAGGAATTCAGATCCACCTCGCCGTAGGCGTCGTGCAGCAGGCATTTTGAATACGAATTCGCTTTGTCGGGATAATGCGCCTCATCGCCGTTCGTGGGGTGTTGGGGAATTGGCACCAGCCGTTCCGCCCCAGCCAGTTCCACACGGATCGCCAGCGCCGCATTTGCTCGCGCCGCTCCTGTCAACCCGCTGATATCGAGCGCTGTCGGCAGCGCCTGCGCCGCGCTGCTCTTTGCTCCGAGCAGCGGTTCGAGAACAATGCCCCCCATGGTCGCCGCCACCGCCGCCGCTCCACTGACACTTCCGAGAAATGCTCGCCGGCTCCCGCGGCCGGGTCTTTCCGTCCCACCCGCGCCCGCGCTTCGACTTTCAAGGCCGCCCTCGTCGCGCGGCGATTGGTCCCGTGCAACCACGCGCAATTTCGGTTCGTCGTTCATTTCGCACGCTCCCCTGGACCGCACTCTTGACCCTCGGCCGTTTGCGGAGATTTCTGCCAGCCAGGCCCGATCCCGCGAGGTCCCTTGCCTGTCTGGGTTCCTCAGCTCGCCCGGATCGCATTCTCGGTTTCGACACTTCGCCGGTGCACGCACGATACCGACGGTTGCGCGGGATGGCTACTGTACCACCGGACAGTTTTCGAGCAAGGAGCCAAGTTGTCCGACCTGGTATGGCGGGAACCTGTGGCTGGCGGTCATTTGCCTTCTAAGTCCGGCAGATCGCCCAGGCCTTCCCCCCTCTAAACCTGCTGACTCGCTTACGTATTATTCTTGAGCCTAAGCCGTCTAGAATGAGTACTTGCGAGAAATGGTGAAAGCCGGGGAATTTCGAGCCGCTTGATCATCGCAATGTTTCCTCAACCGTTTGGGAGCTTGCCCCCTGCGCCACGGCCCGCGCCGCTCTCTGGTACACTTTTGATTCGCCTCCGGCGCGGCAAACACCTTGAGCACCACCGGCAAATGATCACTCTTTTTGGCAAACCCGAACCCGTCGAGCCTTCACTCCTCGACAAGTTAAAAGCCTCCGTCAGCAAGACCAAGGCTGCCCTTACAGAAACCGTCGACACCATCTTCCAGGGCCAGCGCAAGATCGATCCGGCGCTCCTTAAGCAGCTGGAAACGGCGCTGCTGTCCGCCGACCTGGGTATCGCGACCACCAAAGAGATTCTTGAATCCGTAAGGGAGCAACTTGATCGCCGCGCACTCTCCGATGCTTCCGAACTGAAGCGCGAAATTAAGTCGCATATCGTGCGCATCCTGAAGCTCGCCCCGCCCCAGGCGCCCGCGTCCTCAACGGGCCCGCCATCGGGCAACGGCACGAGCAGGCCGGGCCCACGGGTGATCTTCATCGTCGGGGTCAACGGCGCTGGAAAGACCACCAGCATCGGCAAGCTGGCCAACCGCCTGAAACAGGAAGGCCGCAGCGTGGTCCTTTGTGCCGCGGACACTTTCCGGGCCGCGGCCATCGAGCAACTGGCCATCTGGGCGGAGCGCAATGGCATCGAGATGATCAAGCAAAAATTCGGCGCCGATCCTGCCGCGGTGGTTTACGACGCGGTCGCCGCCGCCAAAGCGCGCAACGCGGACATCGTCATCGTGGATACCGCGGGGCGCCTGCACACCAAATCCAACCTAATGGCCGAACTCGAAAAAATGAAGCGCACCGCGGCAAAGGTAATTCCCGGCGCGCCCCACGAGATTTTGCTGGTGCTCGACGCCACCACGGGACAGAACGGCCTCGCGCAAGCCCGCGAATTCACCGGCGCCGTGGGCGTCACGGGAATCATCCTCACCAAGCTCGACGGCACCGCCAAGGGCGGCATCGTCGTACCCATTTCGCGGGAACTAAAACTACCCATTTGTTTTGTGGGCACCGGCGAACAGATCAACGACCTGGTTCCCTTTGACGCCGAAACCTACGCCAATTCCCTCTTTGACTAGAACACCGTGGACGCACACGACACCAGATTCATGGAGCACGCGCTGGAGTTGGCGCGTAAAGCTACGGGCCTTGCCAGCCCCAATCCCCTGGTCGGCTGCGTGATTGTCCGCAGCGGAGAAATAATCGCCCAGGGGTTCCACGAGTACGACGGCCGCAAACACGCCGAAATTCTGGCGCTGGCCGCGGCGGGAGACGGGGCGCAGGGGGCGACGCTGTATGTAACCCTGGAGCCGTGCAATCACACCGGACGCACCGGGCCGTGCAGCGAAGCGATTGTCGCGGCGGGGATCAAGCGGGTGGTGGCGGCGATGCAGGATCCGAATCCGGTGGTGGCCGGAAGCGGTTTCGAGAAACTGCGCGCCGCGGGTATCGAAGTAGAGTGTGGCCTGCTTGAGGAACAGTCCCGCCGGCTGAACGAGTCTTTCGCGTGCTGGATCAAAACGCAAAAACCGTTCGTCACCGTGAAATCCGCGCTTACGCTGGACGGTCAACTGGCCATTCAAGGGGGCAAGATTCCTTTGCGCGCGAACAAGAGGCAACCCCGGCAGGCACCCTGGATTACCTCGGAAGAATCGCGCGCCGAAGTGCAGCGCATGCGCCATGCCTCCGACGCCTTGCTTACCGGCATCGGCACCATTCGTGGCGACGATCCGTTGCTCACCGACCGCAGCGGACTCCCGCGCCGGCGGCGGCTGCTGCGCGTGATCCTCGATTCCCAGCTTATTCTGCGGCCGCGATCGCGCATCGTAGAGACCGCCGATGACGACTTGCTGGTGTTCACCACCGCTCGCCCGTCCTATGCGCGGCTCTCGCCGCCACTTTTGCGCGCGGGCGTCGAAGTCCTCCAGGTTCGGTCGGTCAACGGGCACATAGATCTCGAAGCCGTGCGGGCCGAACTTGGCCGCCGCGACATCCTCAGCGTCCTGGTCGAAGCCGGGCCGACGCTCAACGGAGCGCTCCTCAGCGCAGGTCTGGTGCACAAGCTCGTGCTTTTCTATGCGCCGAAAATCGCGGGCGAGCAGCGCGTGCCTTTGGCTTTTGCGCCGAAGCTAACGCCCAGGCCGCTCGAAGATCTCAGCATCAAACGGTACGGCCCGGACTTCGCCGTCGAGGGTTACTTGAAAAATGTTTACCGGAATCATTGAACAGCTCGGCACCATCGAATTCCTCGAAGCGCGCGCGGACGGCCAAAACCCGGGCGGCCGCATCAGCATTCACGCAGCCCAACTGGCGCCCAAGCTGACGGTATCGCAGAGCGTGGCTGTGAATGGCTGCTGTCTGACAGTCGTGGCCTTCACGGGGAAGAGTTTCAGTGCCGACCTCTCCGGCGAAACCGTGCGCAAGACTACCTTCGGAGCGCAACCGCCCGTGTTGAAGGCGGGCGCCATGGTGAATCTTGAGCAACCGCTCACCGCCGCAAAAGAGTTCGGCGGCCATTTCGTTCAGGGCCACGTCGATAGCGTGGGCCGGGTAACCAAACTGCAGCGCGAAGGCGATAGCTGGTGGCTGGGCGTGGAAGTTCCCGAGGATTTTTCTCGCCACGTGGTCCCGCAAGGCTCCATCACCATCGACGGCATCAGTCTCACGGTGGCGCGCTGGAAGGATCGCATCGCGGAAATCGCCATCATCCCCTATACCTACGCCCACAGCAATCTCTGCGAGCGCAAACCGGGTGACGCCGTAAATCTTGAAGGCGATGTTTTGGGAAAATACGTGGAGCAACATCTGGAAGCGCGCAAATCTTCAGCGCCCGAATCGCGCCTGACCGTCAAAGAGTTGCTGAAGCAAGGCTGGTAAGCTGGTCCGCAGGCGGCCGCCCGGCTGGCGCTTTTCCGAGGACAGCCCGCTGCGCGGTCGGCAAGGCGCGAGCACGGCTCGCGCAGGCCGCGGCGGTCAGGGCGTTATAAGCTGCGCCGCTTCGCGGGCCTTGTTGCGCGCGCCGCGCCAATACAGGATGAGCCCGCCCGCGATGGACGCCAGCGATGCGCCAATCACCTTCACCTCAAACAAGACTTTATTCGAGGAATCCCCGGGAGGAATGATGGAGAAAATAATGCTCGCGAAGGTCACAACTCCGGCCATTCCGGCAGTGACGTAGACGCCGAGCTTGCCGCCTGGAATCAGCACGGCTTGCCTGTTCCCCGCGCGGTCCGGGCGGCCAGCCAACTTCATGGCAGCCGCGAACATATACAGAAACGGAATGAAACGGAATGAAATAAATGATGACCGTGATGTCGATCAGGCTCTGGTATGCGCCGCGCGTGGTCTCGTTAATCTGGCTGAGCAGCAACACCGCTGCGGAAGCGACAGCCTGCACCAAAATGGAAATGTACGGCGTCTTCCAGCGGGGATGAATTTTTCCAAATGCGGCGGGCAAATAGCAATCGATGCCCACCACAAAGGGAACGCGGGAGATCCCCGCGACCGTGCTGCCCACGCCGCCGGCGTTGCCGACGGACACCAGCACCGCCGCGAGCACGCCGACAAAGCCGATCCGCAACAGGGTGCTGCCCTGGGTGATGGCTTGAAACACGCCGCTCTTCGGATCCACGTCCCCGGCCGGAATCATCGACAGCACCGCGAAGGTTCCCAGGATATAGATGACCGTGATCAGGGCCCCCGCACCGAGCACGGCGCGCGGCAGCGTTTTCCGGGGGTCGCGGATCTCCTGGCTCATCGCGGAAACCAGTTCAAGCCCGGTGAACGCAAAAGCGATCTGGGACCAGAAATTCACGGTATCCCAGCTCCACTGCGGCCGGATGTTGGACCACGTGAATGCCGTTACCGAGCCGTGATGAAGCCATAAAACCGCGCCGATGCCCGTCAAGATCAGCAATGGCAAATAAGTTGAAACGCCACCCGCGTTTTGCAGCCACTTTCCGATATTTAATCCGATGATGTTGAGACCCACGGCGATCAGCAACAAAATCATAGAGCCGATCAGGAGAAAGGTGCGGTTCTGCGCCAGCGACGCGCCTCCCGCACCGACCGTGTACCCGCTCATCGCCGCGCTGGCCAGCAGCAGTCCGGGGAAATAAAAGATGGTGTAGATCCAATACGACCAGCCGGCGATGAACCCGTGAAAATCGCCGAACGCTTCCTTGGACCACACGTACAAACCGCCTTCACTCGGAAATCGCGAAGAGAGCTCGTTGATCACCATCGCGCTGGGCACAAAAAATAAAACCGCGGCCAGCACCCATAAGCTTATCGAGGAAGTTCCGTTGTGCGCCGCCGCAGCGATCCATCGCGGACCAAGCACGGTGGCGATGTTAAAAAGCAGGACATCCCAAAAGCCCATTTCCCTGCGAAGCTGACTGATGGGATTCGCTGCGCCGGTGTCACTGGAAATTGTGCTGTTGATAGCGGAGGCGCTGGGCGCGTCGCTCAAAGGATCACGTCCAGCGCGGGGATAAGCTCGTCCTGCATGCGAAAGTTGTGCAGAAAACGATCCTGGGAGTTTTCAAAGGCGGCCCAGGAATCGAACACCGTGGCCTTGCCCTCCTGCAAAAAGACCACCGTGTCGGCAAGCTTTTTGGCCAGATGGGTGTCGTGGGTCACCACGATGGAGGTGCGGTGAAAGGCTTCCTTCAAACGCAAAATTAAATTGCCGGTGTGGTCAGCCATAATGGGATCGACCATGGTGGTGGGCTCGTCGTACAAAATGGCCTTGGGATTCTGCGCCAGCGCCCGGGCAATGGCCACCGCGCGGCGCAGGCCGGTGGAAAGTTCGCCCGGCAATTTATCGAGCACCTGATCGACTTCCAGTGTCTGGGCATATTTTTCCACGTAGGCATCGATGTCTTCGCCGCCCAGGCCAGACTGAGTTTCAAGCGGAAAAGCAATATTTTCGCGCACGGTGAGGGAGTCGAACAGGGCGCCCGACTGAAACACCATGGTGACTTTCAGGCGCACCTTTTCAAACTGCGCTTCGCTAAAATCGGTCACATCTTCGCCATCGATAAAAATCCTGCCGCTGTCGGGCTTGAGGAAGCCCATCAGTATTTTTAGGGTCACGGATTTGCCCACCCCGCTGCGCCCCATGATCACGCAGGTTTGTCCCCGCTTCACCAGGAAGCTCACGTCGTGCAGCACCATGCGGTCGTCAAAGCCTTTGCTCACACCACGAAATTCAAAGAAGCTTTCGCTCTGGGGACTCCTGCCATCGCTCAGGTTTGCCGTCTCGCTCAAGTCCGCTCCCAATCGAGAATCCGTTGCGCTTCTTGATAGTCTTCTGCAGTGTTCATATTCCAGAAAAGCCGCCCAGCGCTATCAAATCGTTTCCAGTGCGCCTCGTCAAGCACTTCTGCGTGCAATAGTTTCAAGGCGTCATTCACACGGCGCATGCCACCCTCGAACGCGGCTTGCATGTCCTGCGCCGCAGAGGTGCACCAGCAGGCACACAGCGGTTCGCGACCACGCGCGGAAGCCGGGACGATCGCCCGGGCGCCGCTGTTTGATGCGAATTCGCAAAGGTAGCTCAGCCACCCGGGCGTTAGAAACGGCATGTCACAGCTGACGATGAGATTCCATGCCGTGCTGGGGAGTCGCTCCCGGGTATGGGTGAGAGCGGTGATTATCCCGCCGAGAGGACCTTGCCCTGGCCAGCGATCTTCGATCACCGGCGGGATGGCGAACCCGTACCGCCCGAGCGGGGCAACAATGTACACGCGCGGAGTGACCGCCGAGAGCAGATCGCATATGCGGGTGAGCATTGGTTGGCCACCGAGGAAGACGCGCGCTTTGTCTTCGCCGAAACGCGTGCTGCCGCCGCCGGCCATGACATATGCCGCGACAGGTTCAGGCCGGAGGCCTTCCGTGGTCTTTAGAGCTTGCGGCAAGCTGATTCCTCCGAGTCCCCGGACGCGGCTCCTGCGGCGGGGCGTTGCCGGCCCGACTCGAGTCGGGCCTTCCGAGAGACCGACCGGATGGCGCGCGGGGCAGGAGCGGGCGCCGCTGCGACCAGCGAGCCATAAAGCGGACCCGACATCTTATTCGGCTAAGGCCTCTTCCTCTGCTGACTCCCGGCCCGGGCGGCGGATGCCGAGTTCGCGGAGCTTCTCCTGCAAGCTCTGGCGATGCAAGCCGATGGTGGCAGCGGTGCGCGAAACATTCCAGTGGTGTTCGCCGAGTTGTTTCAGCAGATAGGCTATCTCAAATTTTCGTTTGGCTTCGCGAAAGTCTTTCTCGCTTAAGTCGCTGCGCGTTGCGGCAGAGTCCGCAGACGGATTTCGCGTAAGGCCATGCCCG
>JBEKSZ010000032.1:0-35837 GCA_049516615.1 Candidatus Acidiferrum sp.
AACCCGTCCATGGCTTGCGAAGGTGTGAAGACATACTCGTCTTCGTCCTGATACGCGCCATGAATCAGCACGATGCCATCCGTTGGCAGGGGGCCTGGACTCAGCGCGGCAAGCCAAGCGAGATTTCCCGCCTCCAGTTGCGCCTGTGTCCAGTCCACCGCCGCGCGGGCCACGGGATTAAAGTCCACGGTGTCCATGATGCCGGCAATGGCTTTGTCGTGATTGCCGCGAATGCTGGTGGCGCCCAGTTGCCGAATGCGCGCAGTAACCTCATTGGGATCCGGGCCATAACCAACCACATCGCCAAGACACACGCTGCTATCCCATCGCCCTTCGGCCGCGGAAAGCACGGCGTCGAGAGCAGTGGCGTTAGCGTGGAGATCGCTGAGTACGAGAATGCGCGCGCCAGGCATCAGGTGAGTACGAGAGAGTATAAAGGAACCTGCGAAACGATGCACGGGCCGATGCGCGCGCGACGCGGATCCTGTCGCCGCCAGGCTGGGGCGATCTTAACGGAGAATCTACATTTACCAAACTTTGAAACAGAGTGGCGGAACAATTGCACGCGCCCATGAGGGACGCTGCGGAATTAGAATTACGCTCCAATTTGGCCGCGAACTATTTTTACCAATCTCCGAAACATTCTCAAGGGAGGCTTCGTCTATACCAGTGCAGCCAGGGCAAGGTCTCTGGGGATGTGAAAACGAAAACCCCGCGGTGGCAGCCGCGGGGCGTGCGACACGCAATCTTTCCGGGCCGTTAGTCCAGGAAGTATAGGTGTCTTCCGGGCGAGAGTACTCGTCCGCCGCCCGCGTGTCAACTCGCTTGCCTCCCAAGGTGGTCCTGCACGGCTGACTCGTTCGCTTTGAAAGGCAGGACACATCTATGAAATTCGTCTCCGCATTGCGTGTTGTCGCTGTACTCGCGGCTGTGGCGCTGGCCACCCCCGTGTTTGCCAAACCCACGGTCACCACCCTTTCTATCGCGCAAGAGGCCAAGGTCGGCAAAGCATCCTTAAGCGCCGGCGATTACCGGCTTCTGATCGATGGCAACCACGCCACGGTGCAGAAAGGCCGCAACGTGGTAGCGGAATCGGAAGGCCGCTGGGAAGATCGCGATTCCAAATCAAGCTACGACGCCGTCATTGTTGGCGAAGACGGCCACGTGAAGGAAATTCGTTTCTCCGGCAAGACCAAAGTTTTTGTCTTCACGGAATAACGAAAGGACTGCCGGTGAACTCTTTTAGCGACACGAGCGGGAAGTGGCCAGCACTGGCCACTTCCCTGTTCGTGAGTCTTTCCGCACGAATGCTCGAGTGGCAGAATCCCGCCGACGCCTGCGTGGCTTTGCTACAGATGATCGCGGTGAGCTGGTACCAAGGCGCCCGCAAGTTTTTACTTCCGACCGGGATCTGACGCATGGCGGCGCGCCGCGCCCCCGGGGTTCCTGGCCGTTCGGCTCAGCGCAGCAGCATGCAGTCACCGTAGCTGTAAAAGCGATAACCACGCGTGACGGCGTGACGGTAGGCGGCGAGCACCTGTTCACGACCCGCAAACGCGCTCACAAGCGCCAGCAGCGTCGAGCGCGGCAAATGAAAATTGGTCAGCAGGGCATCCACCACGCGAAACGAAAATCCCGGATAGATAAACAGGCGGGCTTCGTGGCTTCCCGCCGCGAGCCAGCTGTGCTGCTCTGATCCCGCGCGAGGGGAACTGTCGGCGCGCAGCGCTGCGGCTTCGAGCGCGCGCACCACGGTGGTTCCCACGGCGAGGATGGCCCTCCCCGCCTCGCGCGCCGCCGCGATGCGCTCGGCGGTTTCAACCGGGATGACATAGGACTCGGCATGCATGGTGTGCTCTTCGAGCGTTGCGCTGCGAATGGGCTGAAAAGTCCCGAGGCCCACGTGCAGTGTCAGTTCGCAGATCTCCGCGCCGCGCTCCCTGATGGCTCGCAGGATTTCGGGGGTAAAGTGCAAACCGGCGGTCGGAGCGGCCACGGCCCCCGGGTGTTTGGCGAATACCGTTTGATACCGCTCGCGATCGGCGGCCTGGTCGGCGCGGTCGATGTACGGAGGCAAGGGCATGTGCCCCAGCGCCTCGAAATGCGCGCCGACCGTCTGCGCGTCTCTTGAATGAAATTCGATCACGCGCAGGCCGAACTCGCCGCGCGCGGTGACCAGACCCTCGAGCTCTCCTGAACCAAACAGGAGTTTGGTTCGGACCCCTACCTTCTTGCCCGGTTTTACCAGGGCCTCCCAGACGTCCGCCGAAAGCTGGCGCGACAGAAATACCTCGATCGCTCCGCTGGCTGGCGGGACGCGGCGGGACAGGCCGGCTGTGGCCTCGCGGCGAGCATAGAGCCGCGCGGGTATGACCCGGGCATTGTTGAACACCAGCAACTCGTCTCCGCGCAAGAGGCTGGGAAATTCGGCAAAACGCCGGTCGCTGAGGCTCCCTCCCGCGCGGTCCACGACGAGGAGGCGCGCGCCATCACGCTCTGGCGGAGGAACCTGCGCGATCTGGGCCTCGGGAAGGCGGTAGTCGAAGTCTTCAAGGCGCATCAGGGATCCCAGTGTAGCAGCAAACGAGAAGCAGCTTTGTGCAGGCATTCCGGCAGCCGCAATCAAGAAACCCAGCGATCGAACCAGATCAGACCTTCGCTGTAAGATATTTATAAAAAAGAAGTTAGATTCATATCTAAGGATCAAAAATAATACTTGACAGTAAGACGCGCATATTTTATTATTACCGCGTTGTTGGATATAAAAACTTTGGAGGTTTTACCATCATGACCCTTGTTCAACGCTGGGAAGGCCAACGCGGCTCTTCCAATCCTCAAGAACACTTTGCTCGTATTTTCAACGATCTTTTTGAGCGTGCCGGCCAGGAATCGAACTTGACCACGTGGGCTCCGGCCGTCGATATCTTTGAAAACGAGCATGAACTGGTTGTAAAGGCAGATTTGCCGGACGTCGATCCCAAGGCTCTCGACATTCGCGTCGAGAACAACCTGCTGACCATCCGTGGCGAGCGCAAATTTGAGAAGCGCAGCAACGAAGGCGACTATCTGCGCGTCGAACGCTCCTATGGTTCCTTTGCCCGCAGCTTCTCCCTGGCCAATACCGTGAACTCGGAAGCCATCAAGGCCGGATATGAAAATGGGGTCCTGACCTTGACCCTTCCAAAGCGCGAGGAAGCCAAGCCCAAGCAGATCAAAGTGACGGTGGGCGGTTCAACCGCGGCGCCGGCGATGGCCGCGGCTGCCGCCGGGAAGTAAGTCGCCAGGCGCCAGTAGTACGGAAAGAGCAGGGGCTGGCTAGGGGCCAGCCCCTTTTTTCATGCATCCAATGGCCACGGGCGGTTGCCGGAGACGAAAAAGCCGGCAAGCAAGTGAGGAGCTAAATGCTGCAATTTGAAAAAATGACCGTGAAGGCCCAGGAAGCCCTGCGCCAGGCGCAGGAAGTGGCCGCGCGCCACGAAAATCAGCAAATCGAACCGCTGCACCTTCTTGAAGCGCTGGTGGCCCAGAAGGACGGCGTCGTAGCGCCCCTGCTGGCTCGTCTTGGCATTCGCCCGGAAGCGCTCAATCAGGAGATGGCCCGAGAAGTGGCGCGCCTGCCGAAGGTTTCCGGGTTCGATCAGCAACACCTCGGCAAGGCCCTAAATGCCGTGCTCGAGCGGGCTTTCGATGAAGCCAAAAATTTTAAGGATGAGTACGTCAGCACCGAGCACATGTTCCTGGCGATCGCCGGAGCGGAAAAAGATCCCGCCGGAGCGCTGCTCAAGAAACAAGGCGCGACCCACGAAGCGATTCTGCAGGCCTTAACCAGTGTGCGCGGCACCCAGCGCGTCACTTCGCAAAATCCCGAGGCCACTTACGAATCGCTCGAAAAATACGCCCGCGATCTCACGGATATGGCCCGCCGCGGCAAACTCGATCCGGTGATCGGTCGCGATGAAGAGATCCGCCGGGTCATGCAGATTCTCGCGCGCCGCACAAAAAATAACCCCGTGCTCATCGGCGAACCCGGCGTGGGAAAAACCGCCATTGTCGAAGGCCTCGCGCAGCGCATCATTGCCGGCGACGTGCCGGACGTCCTGAAAACCAAGAGGCTGGTAGCGCTTGATCTGGCCGCGCTGATTGCCGGCGCCAAGTACCGCGGAGAATTTGAAGATCGCCTGAAGGCCGTGCTGAAAGAGATTACCGACGCGGAAGGGCAGATCATCCTGTTCATCGATGAGCTGCACACCTTGGTCGGAGCCGGCGCCGCCGAAGGCGCCATGGACGCGTCCAACATGCTGAAGCCGGCGCTCGCGCGCGGCGAATTGCGGGCGATCGGCGCCACCACGCTCAACGAATACAAGAAAAACATCGAGAAAGATCCGGCCCTCGAGCGCCGTTTCCAGCCCGTGCTGGTCAGCGAGCCGACGGTTGAAGATACCATCGCTATCTTGCGCGGCCTCAAAGAGCGCTACGAGGTGCATCACGGCGTGCGCATCAAGGACGCCGCCATCCTGGCCGCCGCCACGCTCTCGCACCGCTACATTGCCGATCGCTTCCTGCCCGATAAAGCCATCGACCTCGTTGACGAAGCTGCAGCCAGCTTGCGCATGCAGATCGATTCGCTGCCCGTCGAGATTGACGAAATCGAGCGCCGCATTCTGCAGCTCGAGATCGAACGCCAGGCGCTGCTCAAGGAAAAAGACGCGCACTCCAAGGAGCGTCGCGAGCAAATCGATAAAGAGCTGGCCAAACTCAAAGAAGATTCCAGCGGGCGCAAGGCCGTGTGGCAGGCGGAAAAAAACGCCATCGCCACCATCCGCAAGCGCAAAGAACAGATCGAACAGCTGCGCGCAGAAGAACTCAAATACGAACGCGCCGGAGAGCTGGCCAAGGTCGCGGAGATCCGTTACGGCCAGATCGCCGCCGCCGAGCGCGATTTGAAACAGGCGGAGTCCGGGTTTGCCTCCTTGCACCAAGGCTCGCCGATGCTCAAGGAGGAGGTCGACGAGGAAGACATCGCCAAGCTGGTCAGCAAGTGGACCGGCATCCCGACGGGGCGCTTGCTGGAAGGGGAAGCCCAGAAGCTCGTCAAGATGGAAGATCGCTTGCGCCAGCGGGTCGTCGGTCAGGAGGATGCTCTTGCGCGCGTGGCCCACGCCGTGCGCCGGAGCCGTGCCGGCCTGTCGGACGCCAAACGGCCGATCGGCTCCTTCATCTTCCTAGGACCGACCGGGGTGGGCAAAACCGAACTGGCCCGCGCGCTGGCGGAATTCCTCTTCGATGACGAAAAGCTCATGATTCGCATCGACATGTCCGAATACATGGAAAAGCACAGTGTTTCGCGGCTGATGGGCGCACCTCCAGGCTATATCGGCTATGAAGAAGGCGGGCAGCTCACCGAACAGGTGCGGCGGCATCCCTATTCTGTGGTGCTCTTTGACGAAATCGAAAAAGCGCATCCCGATGTTTTCAATGTGCTGCTGCAGATCCTGGAAGACGGACGCCTCACCGACGGCAAGGGACGGACCGTGGATTTTCGCAACACCGTTCTGGTGATGACCAGCAACGTCGGCTCCACGGCCATTTTTGAACTGGCCCACAGGGATCCCGAGGCCGCCCGCAAGCAAGCCATGGAAGCCTTGCGCGCCGCGTTTCGTCCCGAGTTCATCAACCGCATCGACGAAATCGTGATCTTTAATCCCCTGGGCAAAGAGCAGCTCGCGCGCATCGTGAATCTGCTGCTCAAGAATGTCGTGAACCTGCTGGCCGAGCGCAAGATTACGCTGGAGCTCACTCCCGCGGCGACGGAGCTGCTCCTCAGCGAAGGCTATGACCCAGCCTACGGCGCGCGGCCGCTGCGCCGCACGATCCAGCGGCTCATCCAGGATCCCCTGGCCATGCGCATCCTCGAAGGCAGCGTCCTGCCGGGCGACCACCTCAAGGTGGATCGCGAGGGGCGCAGTGAAACCATGAAGTTTGAACGCACCGCGGCCGCCAAACCTGCCGCGGCCGCGGTGTAAAACAGACACTTGCGTTGCGCGGTGAAAGAAGGGAATCGCGACCATGAAAATACTTAGAACCGGTGCGCTGCTGATTTTGCTGAGCGTATTGCTGGTGATCGTCGGCGGCTCTATCGGGGGAGCCAACGGACTGAAGATCGCGCTGTGCATCGCCGTGGCCATGAATGGCATCTCGTATTTTTTCTCCGACAAAATCGCCCTGGCATCGAGCGGCGCGCAGCCGGTTTCGCGCGATCAAGTTCCGCGCCTGTACGCCGTGATGGAGCGCCTGGCCGGCAAAGTCAACTTGCCCGTGCCGCGCCTCTACGTCATCCCCCAGGCCGCGCCCAACGCCTTCGCGACCGGACGCAATCCCCGGCACGCTTCCGTGGCCGTAACCGAGGGTCTGCTCGAGCTCATGAATGATGATGAGCTCGAAGGTGTCATAGCGCACGAGCTATCGCACGTCCGCAATTACGACATTCTGACCAGCTCCGTGGCGGCCACCATCGCGGGAGCCGTCACCTACCTCGCGCAGATTGGCATGTTTTCCGGCGGTGCGCGCGAGGATCGTGAGCGCGGTGGCGGCTTCGCCGCCCTGCTCATGATCATCCTCGCGCCACTTGCGGCACTCTTGTTGCAGCTCGGTCTCTCGCGTGGCCGCGAATACGCGGCCGACCAAACCGGCGCGCGCATGGTGGGCCAGCCTTTCGGGCTGATTAGCGCCCTAGGAAAGCTCGGTGCTTACAACCAGGAGATCCCCACGACGGCGCTATCGCCGTCAACCGCAGCCCTGTGCATCGTGCAGCCACTGTTTGGCCGCGAGGGTTTGGGGGCGCTCCTCAGTACTCATCCTCCGCTCGAGGCGCGCATCGCGGCCCTCCGCGAGATGGTCATATCACCCATACGCTGAAGTGCCGATGGGTCACGGGGTGGATGCCGCCGCACCCGGAGAGCGGGCGCACGGGAGGGCTCGCGCCCTCTTTCGCGGTCCAAAACTCTGCACAGACTAAGACGCCCGCGCGTGTAATAGTTCCCAAAATTGCTCGCCGGCCGCGCGAGCCTCCGCAGATCAAATTTTAAATTTCTCAAAATAGAAGACTTACGCGAAACTCGGAGCGGGCGAATTTGGCCTCCCAAGTGCCCTATATTCCAGCAGCTTGGACCACGAACTTCCGGCCCTGGGGGGCGGTAACCATGAGCTGTCGGGACACTATCCATTTGATTTGTTGGTATTTAGAGGGCCGGCTCTCGCCCGCGGTTGAAGCCGAGATTGAAAACCATCTGACGCGCTGCGACGACTGCCGCATGGTCCAGGAAGCTGCGACCACCACCCTTGATCGCGAATTCGGCTCGTCAAGCCCCAATGCGCGCCGTCCGCAGATGCGTCCCGCGATTCAAGCCGCGTAACAAGATTTTGCTAAATTACTGAATTATCGAACTTTGTTTTGCGAGGGGCGCAATCCCCAAGGCCTTTAGCGCTCGACCTACCCTGCCCTCTAAGCCGCCGAGTTCGATTCGGGTCCCTTGTCAGCAATTATTACCATAACCGAAACAAACGGGTAATCTTTACTAGTCCTAGTACTTCTAAAACCAGGGCATCTCCTCGCTCTGACATCTATAATACATTGATTTGTAAATGCTTAGCGCTTCGCCAGGGCAGAATCCACAGTGGCGAGCGGTATGCACCCTTAACCTCTGAACACCATTGATCAAGGGTCTCGGGTCGCAGGTCGAACCCCCAAGGAGCCAAGTTATGAGCGAATTTCAAGAACCTGTCTATCAAAGCACGACATCCGGTACGCCGCGTTGGATCGGGCTGGCGGTGATCGTCCTGGCCGCCATTTCCCTCGCCGGTTTAGGTCTCGGCTGGAGCGCACTGAACCAGGCCAAAAGCGTTGCCCAATCAAGCGAAGCCTCTCTAAAACAGTCCAACGACGCCCTCAGCCAGCGTTTGGCCAAAGCCGAAGAAAGCAACCAGCAACTACAGAGCGATCTCAAGGTGGTCACCGATAAGCTCGACGTCACGCAATCCGATCTGGTGGCCGCCCGCAAGCAGTCCAAGCAGGCGGTCGTGGCCTACGACAAGAAACTGACCGGACTGAAGACCGATGTCAGCTCCCAGCTGGCAACCAAGGCGAGCACCGATGATGTCTCGAAACTCAATGGCGATGTGAACGGCGTTAAGAGCGGCCTCGACTCTACCAACAGCAATCTGCAAATGGCGCGCAGCGAAATGGGCACGCTCATCGCCCGCAACCACGACGAAATCGACCAGCTCCGCCGCATGGGACAGCGCGACTATTATGAATTCAGCGTGACGCGCAAAGCCGGCGCTCAGAAAGTTGGCAGCATTCAGGTCGAATTGCGCGACACCAACACCAAGAAAAACCAGTACACCATCAACGTGCTGGCCGACGACAAGGAGTTTGAGAAGAAAAACCGCTCCGTCAACGAACCCATCTTCTTCTACGTCGGTGGCAGCCGCGCCGCGCTCGAACTCGTGGTCAACAAGGTCAGCAAGACCAGCGCATCCGGCTATTTAAGCATTCCGAAAGCCCCGGGCACCGCCTCCGCGAGCAGCACAGCCCCCGCGCAACAGTAACCGCCGCTGCTCACGGGCGCGATATTGGCGGGCCTCGCGCCGGCCAAGAGAAGTTTCTCCGAGAACCACGAAGCAGGGAGCGGGAGGATACCAGAGAATCCTCCCGCCCGTTCTTTTTGGTGCGCCAGATTCCCAAACCCAGGCACGCGCACCTTCCCGTTTTGCCCCCAGCCGCATATCCATTACGATGAGAGAGCCATGTGGGCAGGGGTTAGAAACGCCCTGAGCGCCTGCTTGTGCCCACCGACCATCGCCCAATGACCATTCAACTTCTGCACTGCAAACGCGCCCTAACGCCCACGGCAGAAATCGCGGATGCCGCCATCCTGATCCGCGATGGCGTGATCGAAGCCATCGGGTCTCGCGATTCCATCGTGCTTCCTGTCGACGGCCAGGAGATTTCCGCTCTCGACAGCACCGCGGTGCCCGGGTTCGTCGACGTACACATCCACGGCGCGGGCGGTCATGACGTGATGGAAGGTACGCCGGAGGCTCTGCGGACCATTACCCGCACGGTCGCTACGCACGGCACCACCAGTATGGTGGCCACCACGGTTACCGCCGCCCCGGATGCCACGCTGCGCAGCGTGGCGGGCATCGCCAAATACATTGGCGAGCAGCACGAGTCCTGCGATGCGGGCAGCGAGGCGCGCGCGGGAGCTGGCGCAGAAGTTCTGGGTATTCATTTTGAAGGCCCGTTCATCAGCGCTGTGCGCCGCGGCGTGCACCCTGCCGAGTATTTGCGCTTGCCCTCTGCGGAATTTCTCGACCAGCTTCTTCAAGCCGCGGCCGGAAACGCTGCCATCCTCACCATAGCCCCCGAACTGCTCGGCGCTATGCCGTGCATCGATGCCGCCAGAAAGGCCGGCATGGTCGTGGCCCTCGGCCACACCGACGCCACCTACGAACAAGCCCGCGCGGCCATCGCCCACGGCGCGCGCCACGCCGTGCATGTCTACAACGCCATGCGCCCCTTTTCCCATCGCGACAGCGGCGTAATTGGCGCGGTCCTCACCTCCAGCGAAGTGAGCGCCGAATTAATCGCCGACAACGTTCACGTCGACGAAGCCGCCATGCGTCTCCTGCTTCAGGCCAAAGGTGCCGGTCGCGTAATCCTGGTCAGCGACGGCATCTCCGCCACCGGTATGCCCGACGGAAAATATCAGCTGGGAAATTTTGAAGTAACGGTAAGCGGCGGAATCTGCCGCAACGCCGAGGGCAAGCTGGCGGGCAGCACCTTGACTCTCGACCGCGCGCTGCGCAATATCGTCGCGCTGGGCGCGTCGCTCTGTGACGCGGTGCGCATGCTAACCCTCAATCCCGCCACGCTGCTCGGCCTCGAGTTCAAGAAAGGCTCCCTGCGCGCCGGGGCCGATGCCGACATCGTTCTGCTCGACGACCGCCTGCTCGTCAGCGGAGTGTGGACCCGCGGAGTCGCAGTGCATTGAGGGACGCGCGCGAAACGCACGGCGGCTTTCTTGCCCAGCGAAAAATCAATCGCCGAAAGATGCTGACTTCCGCAGCCGCCGCTGGTGCCGGCTCGCTCGCCGCTGCCGGCGGCGTCAACGTTGTCAGCCCGCTCGTGCTTCCCGAGACTCTGACCTTCGAAGAGAACCACAGCTTCTGGTCGCGCGCTCTGCCTTCGCCGAACCCGTCCCTCGCGGAGGACCTCGCAGTCGATGTCGCGGTAATCGGCGGCGGTCTTACCGGTCTCTCGGCTTCCTACTATCTTCAGAACAAGCGTCCTTTGCGCAGCGTGGTGCTTCTTGAAGCCCAGCGTTGTGGTAGCGGCGCCTCCGCGCGCAACGGCGGCATGCTCCTCACCCTTACCGAAGACCGCTACATGCAGTCTGGTTCCGATTTCGCCCTGGACAAGAGAATCTACGACTTGACCAGCGGGAATATTCGCGCCTTGCGGGGCATCGCCGTGGCGGCCAACATCGATTGTGACATCGAGACGCGCGGTGCCCTGCAGGTCTGTAACACTCCCGAGCAGTTTTTAGAGGGGCGAGAGTACCTGGCGAAAGCTCGTCAGTCGGGCATTCCTGTCGAGCTCTGGGACCGCCACAAGACTGCGCAAGCGCTGGGTACCGATGTCTATGCGGGCGCGCTCTTTGATCCGAGCAGTGGGCAAGTGCATCCCGGAAAACTTGTCGCCGCGCTGAAGGCTGCCGCCGAATCGGCCGGCGTAAGAATCTGCGAAGGATCTGAGGTGCGACACATCGCCGAAGGGCCGACACACCGGCTCACCACCTCCGCGGGCTTCACGGTCAAAGCGAAAACTCTGGTGCTGGCCACCAACGCGTTTTCCTCGAAATTGGGGTACTTGCGAAGCGCCATCTGTCCGGTTTTCGATTATGTGGGCATCACCGCCCCGTTAAGCGACGCCCAGCTCTCCGCGCTGGAATGGAAGAGCCGCATACCCTTCAACGATAGCCGGGTTGAGACCTACTACCTCGGCCTGACCAGCGACAATCGCATTCACATCGGCGGCGGCCCCGTGGATTATTGCTTCAACAACGGAACCGCCGAACCGGCTTCGGCGCAACAGGGATACCAACGCATCCACCAGGAACTGTTGCGTATTTTCCCCGCCTTGCAAGGCGTGCCGTTTGAAACCACCTGGAGCGGCGTGGTGGATATGTCGCTCGATCAGAGCCCGGCCGTCGGGGTGCTGGGCAAATATCACAATATTCTTTATGGAATCGGATTTTCCGGCCACGGCGTCAATCTTACGTCTCTGTTCGGCCGAATTATCGCGGACCTGGCCACCGGGAGCGGCGAGCAGTGGGCCTGGCTGCCGTTCGTAAATCGCCTGCCGCCCTACATACCCAACGAGCCTTTTCGCTGGCTGGGCATCGAGTCGGCGCTCCGCTATTACCGTCTGAGAGATCCAAAAACTCCTTGAGCGCGGGGATCACGGGATAACCTGGCGATAGCCCCGGCCATAAACCGGGCCGTCAAGGATTCAGCGGCACCTTCAGCGCCTCAGCGAGAGCCTGCGCGCTAAACGGGCTGCAGGCAAAATAACGCCCCGCGATCTCGAGCGTCGGCACCTTGCGCTTGCCGTTATTGGCCTTTATCACCAACTCCGCCGCGGCATGGTCTTCTTCAATGTTGACTTCCCGAAACGCCACGCCGCGTTCCTTCAGGAAGGACTTCGCGCGCCGGCAATCCGGACACCACGGCGAACTGTACATCGTTATGACATCCATGACTCGGGTTTCTCCCCAAAGATTAGATGGTGCCCGCGGCCGGCCGTCGCAGCGGGCGCGCTCATGGGAATCGGCAACCACCCGGCAGAGTGTCAGGAGGTAACCAGCGGCGCGCCGCGCTGTTTCCTGGCCACTTGGATGCGAATCAAGGCGCGTTGCAGCGCCATGGTCGCGCGGTCCCAATCAAGTTCCGGCGGATTCGTGGCCATACGCTCCTGCACCCGCCGCAGCGCCGCCTCCGCGCGGGCTACGTCGATTTCGTGCGCCAGTTCCGCGGTCTCGGCCAGCACCGTCACGCGATCCGGCAGCACTTCGGCGAAGCCGCTGATAATCGCGATGGGCTCGGCTGCTTCCCCGCCGCCCTTTCGGTGATAGGTCAATTCGCCAATCCCCAGCTCGGTGATCAGCGGCGCAGCTCCCGGCAGCACGCCCAAATACCCGTCCGCGCCCGGCAACTGCACTTCTGTCACCGCTTCGCGCAGCAACTCGCGCACCGGCGTGACGATGATCAGTTCTATGGCTTCCGGCAGCATTTCTATTTACGAGCCCGCCTTCATTTTTTCCGCCTTCTTCAGCGCCTCGTCGATCGTGCCCACCATGTAAAAGGCCTGTTCCGGAATGTCGTCGTACTTGCCTTCGACAATTTCCTTGAAGCTGCGCACGGTGTCTTCGATCTTCACGTACTTGCCTTCAAGGCCGGTAAACTGCGCCGCCACGAACATCGGCTGCGACAGGAATTTTTCGATCTTGCGCGCCCGCGCCACGGTGCGCTTGTCATCGTCGGAAAGCTCTTCGATGCCCAGAATGGCGATGATGTCCTGCAAATCCTTGTAGCGCTGCAGAATCGACTTCACCCCGCGTGCCACGGCATAGTGCTCCGCGCCTACGATGCGCGGATCGAGAATGCGCGAATAGCTGGCCAGGGGATCGACTGCGGGATAAATTCCGCGTTCCACAATCTGCCGGCTCAAGTTGGTGGTCGCGTCTAGGTGCGCAAAGGTCGCCGCCGGCGCGGGGTCGGTGTAATCGTCTGCGGGCACATAAATCGCCTGCACCGAGGTAATCGACCCGTTTTTTGTGGAGGTGATCCGTTCCTGCAACTCCCCGATTTCCGTGTTCAGCGTCGGCTGATAACCTACCGCCGAGGGCATGCGGCCGAGCAGGGCGGAAACTTCCGATCCCGCCTGCACAAAACGGAAAATATTATCGATAAACAGCAGCACGTCGAGGTGCTCCTGATCGCGGAAATATTCCGCCACCGTCAGCCCCGTCAATCCCACGCGCAAACGCGCTCCGGGCGGTTCGGTCATCTGCCCGTAAATCAGCGCCGCGCGCGATTTCTCGGAATTCCCCGGAACCACCACGCCGGCTTCCTGAAACTCCAACCAAAGATCGTTCCCTTCGCGCGTCCGCTCCCCGACTCCCGCGAACACCGAGACGCCGCCATGCTGCATGGCCACGTTGTTAATCAATTCCTGAATCAAAACCGTCTTGCCCACTCCCGCGCCGCCAAACAAGCCGATTTTTCCGCCCTTTAAAAAGGGCTGAATCAGGTCGATAACCTTGATTCCCGTTTCAAACATTTCGAGCGTGGTTGATTGATCCTCGAGCGGCGGCGCCGGCCGGTGGATGGAATAATTGGTCTGGCTGGTGAGCGGCCCGAGCTGATCGACGGGCTTACCGAGCACGTTCATCACCCGCCCGAGCGTCGGGCGCCCCACGGGAATGGTAATCGGCGCGCCGGTATCCACGGCCTTCATCCCCCGCACCAAGCCTTCGGTCGGCTCCATGGCCACGGTGCGCACGCGTCCCTCGCCGAGGTGCTGCTCGACTTCGACGGTCACGTCGGCCGGCTCCGGCACATCGAAACCTTCGCTGGTGATCCGCAGCGCGTTATAGATCGCGGGCAAATGCCCGGAATCAAACTGAATGTCCAGCACCGGCCCGATGATCTGCACCACGTGTCCGACGTTCTGCTCCGCCATGCTCTCTCCTAGGCGCCGTAATTCGCGCCGCTCACAATTTCGATAATTTCCTTGGTAATCGCCGCCTGCCGCACTTTGTTCATGTGCAGGGTGAGCGCTTCAATCACGTCGCCGGCGTTCTTCGTCGCCGAATCCATGGCCACCATGCGCGCCGCGTACTCCGCAGCGGAGGATTCCAGCATGCTGCGCAACACCTGCGTCTCGATATACCGCGGCAAAAGTTTCCCGAGCAATTGCTCCGCGGGCTGCTCGTAGATGTAGTCGATGGGCGTCTCGTCTTCCTTCTCGCCCTGCTGTTTCTCTGCGCCCTCGGGATCCTGCTTCTTGCTGTCCTCGTCGCGAATCTCCTCGACCGGCAGCAATTTCTCGACGACCAGGTTTGCGCTCATCACCGACTTGAACTCGCTGAAGGCGATATACACCGCGTCAATCTCGCCCTTGGTGTACAGCTCGGAGACCAGCGCCGAAATATCCCGCGCCACGCTGAACTCCACCTTGGCCAGCACATTGACGTATTCGGCGGCGAATGCATAGCCGGCTTTCTTCAGCGCGTCGCGGCCTTTTTTCCCTACCGGTATGGCCGTGATCTTTTTCCCGCCCTGGCTGCGGATGAAATCGTTGGCCTTGCGCAAAATATTGCTGTTGAAGGCCCCGGCCAGCCCGCGCTCGCCGCTCAGCACGATCACCAGCACGTTTTTCTCTTCGCGCTTGGCCAGCAAGGGGTGCTCGGGCTCCTCGATGCGCGACATGATGGAGCGCAGCATCCGTGCCAATTCCAGTGCATAGGGCCGCGCCGCCAGGGCCGACTCCTGGGCCTTGCGCAGGCGCGCCGCAGCCACGAATTTCATCGCCCGGGTAATCTGTTGGGTATTTTTTACCGAGCGTATGCGCCGCCGAAAATCGAGAAGTGTGGCCATCGTTGCGTTATGGGATGCGTTCCTTGGAAATGTTCATGGGCATCACTTGACGGGCGCGGCGACGGGCGGTTTAGCGGCCGCAGCCTTGCCTTCCGCAGCTTTAGCTTCTTTTTCTCCGGCTGCGGGCGCAGCATCCTTGATGGCGGCCAGGAATTGTTCTTTAAAGCCGTCCGCCGCTTTCTTGATATCCGCCTTGATTCCGTCGTCGAGCGCCTGTTTCTGGGCGATGGTTTTCAAGATTCCCGCGTTGCTGTTCTCTACAAACTGGATGAACTCGCTCTCAAATCGCCGCACTTGGTCGACGGGAATGTTGTCGATCACTCCGCTGGTGGCCACAAACAAGCTGAGCACCTGCTTCTCGACGCTAAACGGCGCGAATTGATCCTGTTTCAGAATTTCCGTCAGGCGTTGCCCGCGAGCCAGCTGCGCCTGGGTGGCCTTATCGAGCTGGTCCGCGCCAAACTGCGCAAACGCGGCCAGTTCACGATACTGCGCCATGTCCAGTCGCAACGAACCGGCCACCTGCCGCATGCCCTTGATCTGGGCGTTACCGCCCACGCGGCTCACGGAAATACCTACGTTAATGGCTGGGCGGATGCCCGCGTTGAAAAGGTCGGCTTCGAGATAAATCTGTCCATCGGTAATGGAAATCACGTTTGTCGGAATGTAAGCGGACACGTCGCCGGCTTGCGTTTCAATCACCGGCAGCGCCGTCAGCGAGCCTCCGCCGAGCTGCTCGTTCAGCTTCGCCGCGCGCTCGAGGAGCCGCGAGTGCAGATAAAACACGTCGCCGGGAAACGCTTCGCGTCCAGGCGGCCGCCGCAAGAGCAAGGAAATTTCGCGATAGGCCTGTGCGTGCTTGGAAAGGTCGTCGTAGAAAACCACCGCGTGCTTTTTGTTGTCGCGGAAATATTCGCCCATTGCGCAAGCCGCGTACGGTGCGATGTACTGCAGCGACGCTGGCTCTGAAGCCGAGGACGCCACGATGATCGTGTACTCCATGGCCCCGGCATCCGTCAGCGTTTTGACGATCTGCGCAATCGTCGAGCGCTTCTGCCCGATCGCGCAGTAAATGCAGATGAGGTCGCCACCCTTTTGATTGATGATGGTATCCAGGATGACCGCGGTTTTTCCCGTCTGCCGGTCGCCGATAATCAACTCGCGCTGCCCGCGCCCGATGGGGATCATGGCGTCGATCGCCTTAATGCCCGTCTGCATCGGCTGGCGCACCGGCTGCCGGTCGAGAACGCCGGGTGCCAGCTTCTCGAGCGGATTGCGCTGCTTGGAATTGATCGGTCCCTTGCCATCGACCGGCGCGCCAATCGGATTGACCACCCGCCCGATCAGACCTTCTCCTACCGGCACGGACATGATCGTGTTGGTGCGCTTGACGGTGTCGCCTTCCTTGAGCTCGGAAGACTCGCCGAGCAGCACCACACCGACCTGCTCTTCTTCAAGGTTCAGCGCGATGCCGAACATGTCATGGGGAAACGCCAGCATCTCGCCGGCCATGACCTTCGCCAGTCCATGCACGCGCGCGATGCCGTCGCCGACGCTGATAATCGTCCCGACCTCATCGACCGCTACGGTCTGTTCGTAATTCGCGATCTGCTCGCGCAGGATCTTGCTGATCTCATCTGCCTTGATATTCGCCATTCCCGCTCCGTCAATTCCCAAACTCGTGCTTTTCCCTGCTCTTCTCGGGCGTTGCCCTGCGCCTTCCGGGGTACCTGGGCTGTGGCCTTAGTCGACCGCGAGCCGCGTCCGCATCTGCTCCAGCCGGTTGCGCAGCGACCCGTCGTAAATGGTGTCTCCCACGCGCACCAGTGCCCCGCCGAGCAATTCCGGATCGATAAAATAATTGGGGTCCACGGTCTTCCCGGTTAAGCGCGCCAGCGTTTGCGTCAACTCCGTTTTCTGCGCTTCCGTTAAACGCACCGCCGAATATACCTGGGCTTGCGCAATACCCTGCCGCTGCCGAACGACTTCCGCAAAGGCCTCGGCAATCTCCGGCACATCGTTGGCCCGTCCATGGTCGGAGATCACGAACAAAAAATTCCGGATGATTTTGCTGGCCCCCATGCGGCTGGCAATCTTTTCAAGCACCCCGCGCTTGTCTTCTGCGGTCACCGCCGGGCTGCCGAGGAAGTTCTGCAACTCCGTGGAATCCCGGTAGGCCGCCGCAAATTCCTCCAGTTGCCGCCCCGCCGGCTCCGCGGCACCCTGTGGCAAGGCGATATCCGCCAGCGCGTTCGCGTACTGGAAGCTCACCGACTTCAATTCGGCCTCGCTTCGAGGCTCTTCACAAACGCGTTCACCAGCGATTCCTGCACCTGCGGCGTCAGCTGCTTGGCCAGCAGCGTTTCCGCGCCGTCCACCGCCAGTTTCGCGGCCAGGGCTTTCAACTCCAGCCGCGCGGCGCGCTCCGCCGCGGCAATTTCCGCCTTGGCAGCCGCGGCGATCTTTTCTTCATCGCTCTGCGTGGCCGCCTGCAGTCGTTCTTTTTCCGCAGCCGCCTCGCGGGTGGCTCTCGCACGCAATTCGTTGACTTCCTTTTCAAGGTTGGCCAGCTTATTTTCCGCTTCGCGCAGTTGCTCGTCGGCGGCCTTTTTGGCTTCCGTGGCCTTGCTGATCGCGGAATTAATCCTTTCCGCGTTGCCGCGGAATTTCGGCGGCAGCACCTTGCCGAAAACCCAGATCACTCCGCCCGCCACGATCGCGAAGTTGATCCACTTGAAGATTTCCTGCGGCGTTTGCGTCTTGGGGTTGCTGTTGGTGTCTTCTTCGGCGTGCGCCAGGCTGGCCGTAAGGCCCGCGGCGCAAGATAGCACCGCGAAGGCGCAGGCCAGCAGCAGAATGCGGGGTAGTTTTTTCATCGGGCCTCGCTCGGCGGGCGCAGCGGCGACTGCAACAACCGGCTGGCGATTTCCGCCGCGAGCTGCGGCACGCTGTTTTCCACCTCGTGCAGCGCAGCGGTCAGTTCCTTGGCCACGATTTCTTTTGCCTGGCCAACCTGCACCGCGGCGCGCGCGCGCGCATCCTTCAGCTTTGCCGCCCGCTCGTCGAGCAGTTTCTTCCGCGCCGCTTCTTGTTCGGCGTAAACTCGTCCGCGCGCCGCCCGCAACGCGTCCTGATACTGCTTCACTTTGTCGCTGGCTGCCGCCTGCGCGTTTTCCGCGGCCTTGCGCGCCCCGCTGGTGCGCGCGTCGCGCTCGGCCATGACTCTTAGCAGCGGCTGAAAGAATAAAACCCGCAGTAAGCCATAGAAAACAAGGATGATCAGCGCTGTGGGCACAGCCTGAAGGAACAACTCTCCCAGTTGGTGAAGGATTTCCATCGAATCGGTGACGCCAAACCTCGTTTTTGGGTGAACCGCAGAGCGGCTTCCTAAGCTGACTGGGTTTTTCCGTGTTCCGACCCGGGACGGAGTGCACGGCAGGGCAAAACCCGCCAACTCAAACGTCAATTTATAACATCCGGGAAGCACGCGCGTCAATGCGCCCACCGAGCGCGTTTCCGGCCCGCAGGCGGGGAGCCGCCAACGGATACCCGGCCCGACCTTTCTGCCCCGCAATCCTTTTTCCCGTCGTGGCGCCGGGCGCAGCGCGCCCGCGCGCGGGCGGGGACGCTTGCAATTCCGGTGCGCGGAAAGCAATGATGCCAGCATGCGCGTTTGCGTGACGGGAGCCACGGGTTTTCTGGGCGGCGCGGTGGTGCGGCGTTTGCTGGCGGAAGGCACGCTGGTGCGCGCGCTGGCGCGACCTTCGCCGCGCGCCGAGGAGCTTGCCGAGTCTGGCGCCGAGCTGGTGCGCGGCGACCTTGGCGATGCCAGCGCAATCGCGCAAGCCGTTGCCGGTTGCGACACTGTGTACCACGTCGCGGCGATGGTCGAAGCGCCCGGAGATCTGGCGGATTTTCTGGACGCCAATCGGGGCGGGACAGAACGCGTGTTTCATGCCGCAGCGCAGCACGGCGTACGGCACATTGTCTATACCAGTTCGATTGCGGTGTACGGCCTGGTGCGCGAGGGAGAGACCATTGACGAAAATACCCCCTACGACGAGCGGCCGCAACTGCGCGACGCCTATTCGCAATCCAAGATCGAGGCCGATGCCTTGGCCGTTTCGTTTGCCCGGAACATCGCAGGGCAATATCGCGCCTCGCCAGCCCACGGCCGGCAATGTTCCGTGACCATTTTGCGGCCCGGGGTGATTTACGGGCCGGGAAAGCGCTTGCCCGTCGCTCTGCTCGGTTTCGCCGCTGGAAAAACCAGCGTGATCTTTGGCCGTCGCGAGAATCGCATGCCACTGAACTACATAGAAAATCTGGTCGATGCCATGCAACTGGCGGCGCAAGATGGGCACGCGGGCCTGCGGCAATATATCGTGCTCGACGATGAGCAACTGACGCTGGCGCAATACCACGCGGCGCGCGAGGAGGTACAGGGAACGCGTGCGCTATTTTTCTCGGGGGCGCCGGTTCTGGCGGCCGCGCGTTTTGCGGAAAGCGTCGGGCTGGTAAAGCCGGGGGCCGGCGATTTTTCCGTGCGCCAGGTGCAACGCGCCCTCGAGAACCGTCACTATTCGACGCAGCGCATTCGCGCGGAGCTGGGTTGGAGCCCGCGCGTGCCGCTGCGCGAATCGTTGCGGGTTTCGCTGAACGCGCGATGACCGCACAAATGGCTGCGCCAGTCCGTGTTTGATTCCGTGTTTGGCCTTGCCTTCAGGAAATCAGGTAAGATGTTTTCACCGCCGTTTCGCGCGCCAAGTTCACCAAACAGCGGCATCGGACGTTTGCCGCGATTACTTCCAATGAGGTTTCGCATTTGACGGTTGCCGCCTACATGGTTCTTGCCTTTGCCGCCATTCCCTTTGTCTACTACCTGCTGGCGCTATACAGCACGGCGCGCTACTTTTCCGTAGCGACGCGCGAGAATCCTCGCAACAACGATTTCTTTCCCCCCATCAGCTGCCTGAAACCGATTAAAGGCCTCGACGAAGACGCCTACGAAAATTACGCGAGCTTCTGCCGGCAAGATTATCCCCAGTATGAAATTGTTTTCTGTGTGGATAAGGACGACCCGGCGCTGCCAGTGCTCGAACAGCTCGCGCGTGATTTTCCCGAGCGCCAGATTCGCCTGCTCTACGGCTCCGGGCGCAACGCCATCAACGACAAAGTGGGGCGCCTCACCCGGCTGGTCGACGAAGCCCAGTACGACTTGCTGGTGATCACTGACGGGGATATCCGCGTCGGACCCGACTATCTGCGCGCCATCGCCCATCCCTTTCGTGATCCGAAAGTGGGCGGCGCGACCACCCTGTATGCCTCGACCGAAGAAACCAAATTTATCCAGGAACTGCAGTCCATCGGCATGATCTCCGATTTTTTTGCCGGCATCCTGGTGGCTTGGCAACTGGACGGCGTGAAGTTCATGTTCGGGCAAACCATCGCAATGACCCGGCAGGCCAACGCCGCGTTCGGCACCTATCGCGTCAACGAAAACAAGCCCGCGGACGATTTGCTCGCCGGGCGCATGGTCGCGGAGGCCGGCTACCAAGTAAAGTTGCTGCCCTACGTGGTAAAGACCGTGGCCGATTTTAGTTCCCTGCGCGATTTGTTGTACAAGCGCACGCGCTGGATGACGGTGATGCGCCTCATGCGTCCCTGGGGTCATTTCGGCTTGCTGTTTACCTGGGGACTGCCCTGGTCGCTGGTGGCCATCGCCGTGCACCCCACACTGGCCGTTTTGACGGGCTTTCTCGGCGCGTATGCTGTGCTGCGCGTAGCCATGGCCTCGCTGATCGGCGTGCACGGCATGAAGCAGCCGCGCATGGGGCGCAAAATGGCTCTGATTCCCGTCTGGGATGCCGTGGCGTTCGCCATTTGGCTGGCCAGTTTCACGCGCAGCACCATTCGCTGGCGCGGCGTGAATTACACCATCCGCGACGGGATGCTGGTGTTGCCCGCAGAGGCGAAAGCGCAAAATGCCCGCTGAGAAAAGGCCCTTTCCTGCGATGAGCAAGACGCCGCTCGCCGCCTTTCTCGCGCCGCGCATCGCGGCCTGGGCTCCGAGGTGCTTGTGAGCGCGAAAAAGGTGGCCGTTGCCGGAGCGGGAATCTATGGCGCAACGATTGCCATCCGCCTGGCCGAAGCGGGGCACAGCGTAACCCTGTTCGATCCCCTGGGAATCCTGCGCGCGGCTTCGGCCATCAACCAGTTCCGGATCCACTCCGGTTATCACTATCCACGCAGCCCGGAGACCATTCGCGAAACTCTGGAAGCCCGCGCGGAGTTCACCGCAGCATTCGCGGCGGCCATTATCCGCACGAGTAAGCATTTCTATGCCATTCCTAAAGCGGGCTCGCAGACCTCGCCGGACCTGTTTGAGCAGGTCATGGCGCGCCACCAGGTGTTTTTCAAACCCTGCCAACCGTCGTGGATGAATTTCGACTTTATCGATCGTTGCTACCAAGTCGACGAACAGATTTACGATCCGGATATTCTGCGCAGCACGATCGAAGCGCGGATCGCTGCGCTCGAAATTCCTTTCCTGCAGCGCGAGTTCACCAGCGAGATGCGCGGCGATTACGATTTCGTGATTCGCGCCTGCTACGGAATGGGTCCGAGCCGCGGACTGTTTAAGATTGCGAAATATCAGGTTGCGGAAAAAATCCTGATCCACCTGCCCGCGCAATTGCGCGGAATTTCTCTGGTGGTGATCGACGGCCCCTTTACGGCGTTTGATCCCTACGGCAGTTCGGGCCAGGCGCAATTCGGTTCCGCCAAGCACACCAATCACTGGACCACCAACGATCCCTTCGCGCCAGTTCCCGAACCATACGCGGCGCTGCTGAACGCCTTACAGTTCGCGCCCTTCGCGGCTACCAGGTTCGAAGCCATGCGCCAAGACTCCGCGCTGGCTGTTCCCGGCTCAAGAGACGCCCAGTATCTGGGCTCCCGCTTCACCATGCGCGTGGTTGAAAACAATCCCGCCGAGGATCGACGCACCTTGTTGATCGAGGAAAGCGCGCCCGGCGAACTGCACGTGTTTTCCGGCAAGGTGGTGAGCGCCGTCAAAGCCGCTCGCCTCGTCTGCGAGCGCTTGGGTGGCGGCGTCTGACCAGACGCCTAAAAGGCTCACGGCGCGCGGCCGAACCGCCGCGCCCCGGGTTCTTCGCGCCGGGCCGGTTCCCCTCCTGCGACCAACTGCAGCGAGTGGCCTCAGGTCTTCAACGCGGGCCGCGCTTGAGGGCCTCAAGTTCTTCGAGCGTGCGGGGCCAGTCCGCCCCCAACAATCGCGACAACCCGCGATCGGCCAAAACTCTCCCGTCCGTCTGGCAGCGGGCGCAGTAGTTGGTTTCTTTGTCCGCGTAGCGGATCCGTTGAATCTTTTCTCCGCATCGCCGGCAGGGCTGTCCATAGCGCCCGTGGACGGCCATTTCCTTGTGGAAGGCAGTCAGTTTTTCCGGGAAGCCCGAACCGGTCTGTTCGCGCAGGCGGTCGATCCACAGCTCGAGCGTCTGCCGGGTGGCGGCGAACAGCCGTTCCCACTCGTGCGCCGCGAGCTTGTGCGTTAGGGTCACCGGCGAAAGTTGCGCGGCGTGCAGGATCTCATCAGAATAAGCGTTTCCGATGCCACTGACGAGGCGCGGATCGGTCAGCGCCCTTTTGAGCGTGCGGTTTTCGAGCGTCAGTGCGTGACGAAAGGCCTCGAGGTCGCTGGCAAAGACCTCGATTCCTCCCGGATCGATGGAATGCAAGCCTTCCTCGCCCTCGAGCACATGCAAGGATGCGCGGCGCTTGGCGCCCGCCTCGGTGAGCACCAGCGAACCGCTCGGAAAATCGAAAGCTGCCAGACTGTTGCGGCCTGTCAGCTTGGCGTTTGCTGCCCGCCAGTGGAGCCGGCCGGCGATCATCAGGTGCAGCACCAGCCAGAGATCGCCTTCTACTGCTATGGCGATACGCTTGCCGATTCGCCGCACTTCACGAACGGTGCGACCCTCTACGTCCGTAATCGGCGGCTGCGTGGTGCGCAGCAGAAACGGACTCGCCAGGCGCACTCGCTCGATCGCTTGACCGAGGATGCGTCGCTCGAGCGCACGGATGTAGGCGGTGATATCCGGTAGTTCCGGCATTCCACCAGCTTGCAGGTCAAGGCCGCGTTTTGGCAACGGGCCTCGGAGCTAAGAGTGACTCATCGGCGTTTGTTGGAGGAAACGGCGTAGGCCTCGAGAAGTTGCCGTCCTGCTCCGCACGGCGATTGGCGCTGCCTGGCATCGCGCCAAAAGGCCGCTTCTGGCGCATGGCGTGGTTAGCAAAGCGCGCTGCCGTCGGTTAAACCGAGGTCGGTGAGGTGCGGCCCGGGATTGCAGGCCAGGCATGTGCCTTCGATGGCCTTGAAGGTCCAGTAGGGAGGTCTCCACTCGGTGACTGTTGCGGCCGCGTGCCGCAAGGCGCGAAATTTTTCCGCCACCGCGGCGGGCGGCAGTTCCGCGAGAATTCCAGCCACGGGAAATTCCGCCAGCGCCAGCACCGCCCCGTTCTGCACCACCACCATGCCCCCGCCGCAGCGAATCAGGGTATTGGCGGCCATTTGCATATCGCCAGGCTCGCTCCCCAACACCACGAGGTTGTGCGCGTCGTGCGAATACGTTGTGGCGATGGCGCCGCGCATGCGCCCGATACCTAGCTGAACGGCGCATTGTCCGGGAGCCTCGTGCCGTCCGTGGCGGTGCCGCACGTAAATCAGGCTGGCGTCCTCCGGCAATTCGACCAGGCCATCGCGAACGTTCAGTTGTAGCTCGCGCCACTCGGGAAAACGCATGCCGAAGATGGCGCGTACCCGGCCTTGTCCATTTTGTTGGCCGGTTGCGCGAATCCGGAAATCGTCATCCGTGAGGTCCGGGAGCTGGATGGACGTCTCTGGCGCCCGGACCAGTTGCGGGTCGCGCAGTGGGACCAGCCATCGCCCCTGTTCGACCACCTGGTTCCCGGCCACGAAAACACTGGCGACCTTGAACTCCTCGAGCTTCTCAAGGATAAGCACATCGGCGACGCGTCCGGCACAAAGCGCGCCGAGGTCCGCGCGGCGCAGGCGCAGGGCCGCATTCCAGGTAGCGCAACGGATGGCATCGACTGAATCCATTCCGTAGGCCACCAGGCGCCGCAGCACATCCTGAATGCCGCCATGTTCGACAAGATAGTCCGGTGGAACGTCGTCGGTGCAGATGCTGACTTGTGAGGAAAGATGCGGTAACTTGCGGAGCGTCTCGACCACGCCTGGAAGAACGTAGTCGTGCGAGCCGCGAATTTCGATCGCCAGTCCGGCGCGCAGCTTTTCAAGGAGATCCTCGCCGGAGGTGATTTCGTGATCCGACGTGATGCCCGCGGACAGGTAGCTCTGCAATTGCCCGCCGCTTAGCCCGCGCGCGTGACCTTCGATGAGTTTGCCGGAGGCCAGGCCGGCGCCCAGCACATTCACCATGCGCGGGGATTGCTGCAGCACTCCGCGCATATCCATCACTTCGGCGACGCCCGCGACCTCTTCCCAGGAAAGCATCTCGCGCATTTCCGCGCCGTCAAACGCCGCGCCGGCAACTTCCAAGCCTTCCGCGGACGGCACGCAAGAAGGCGCCGCGCAAAGAAAGCGCAACGGCAAGCCGCGGCTGGCTGCGATGGCATAACGCACCCCCGCGAGGCCGAGTACGTTGGCGAGTTCGTGGGGGTCATAAAAGACCGTGGTGGTGCCCTGTTTGACGACCTGCTCTGCGTAGTAGGCGGGCAGCAGGTGCGAACTTTCAAAATGCACATGCGTATCGATAAACCCGGGGCAAATCCACTTTCCGGAAGCGTCAAAGGTTGCCGTCGCGTCGCGGCGCGAGCCGGAAGGATGCACGCTCGCGATCATCGCTCCGCTGATGCCCACATCGGCCGGGCGCAACTCCCCGGTAATCACATCGACGATGGTGCCGCCGCTGATCAAAACGTCAAAAGGCGCCCGGCCTTGCGCGGCTTGAACGGCGCGGGCGCGCGTTAGGAGATCGAGCACTCCGGGAAATTGCAGTCGAGTCATGCGTTAGGCGGCGATACTTAGAGAGATAAAATCTTATAGCCCGCATGCGAAGTTTACACTTGCCAGTTTCCGGACGGTATGAAAGATTGCCCATTCCCTTATGACCAAGACCACGCGAGCGGCGCACGCATCGAGCGCAGAGATCCTTACCCGCCAGACGCTCGTTGCCGTAGCGCTGGCGCAACAGGAAGCCGATTTGGTGCTGGAGGGCGCGACGCTCCTAAACGCGCACACACTCACCTGGAAAGAAAACTGGGACATCGTGGTCAAGGGGCAGAGGATCGCCTGGGTGGGACCGCACGGCGAGTGGCCTGGAACGGCCGGCAAAAAAGTGTCCGTGCACGGTCTTTGCGCCGTTCCGGGATTCGGTGAGGCCCACAAGCATATCGAAAGCACCATGCTCAGTCCCGAATACGAAGCCGATCTGGTGCTGCGCTTTGGCACCACCTGGAACGTCGAGGCTTCGCATGAATTTTCCAACGTAAACGGCGCGCGCAACGTGGAGTTCTGGCTGAAGGCCCGCGAGCACGGCAGCCCGTTCAAGATCTTCCCCTCCTTGGGCTCAGCCACGCCTCCGACCGGCTGGGAGGAATCCGGCGGCTACTACGGCTACCGCGAAATCCGCGACTTTATTGACGGCAACCTGTGGGTGACCGGTCTCGATGAAGTAATGGATTGGTCCGCAGTCGTCAACCCGCGAAACCCCGGCTACCAGCGGCTCTGGGAAAATATCGAAGCTACGCTCGAAGCCCGCGGCGTCGTCGAAGGTCACGGCACCGGGCTAACCACCCCCGCAGAGATCTGCGCCTTTGCAGCTGCGGGCATCAGTTCCGACCACGAAATCCGCGAGGAGCAAGAAGCCTGGGACAAGCTCGAACGCGGAATTTTTCTCGAAACGCGGCCGAACGCCCAGCACATTTTAAAATACCTGGTGCAACGCGGTCTGCGCGATTGGTCCAACGTGGCGGTAACCACCGATGACCGCAACGCCGAAACCACCCTGCGCCGCGGCGCCATGGACCACAACATCCGTTGCGCCATCGAGAACGGCGTCGCGCCTGAAATTGCTTACGTGCTGGGCAGTTACAACACCGCCCGGCACTTCCGTATCGATCACCTCGTCGGCTCGCTTACTCCCGGACGCTTCGCCGACGTGGTGCTGCTCTCCGATCCCGAGCAGGTCAAGATCCAGGCGGTTTACGCCGATGGCATAAAGGTTTCCGAAAACTACCGGATGCTCGTTAGTGTGCCGCACATCGACTGGCCGGAATGGGCCAGGAAGACGGTAAATCTGGGGCGCCGCATCGCGGCTGCGGATTTTGCGGTTCCCGCACCCCCGGGGCGCAGCAGCGTGCAGGCCGCGGTGGTCCCCCCCTTTCACTTCGAGAAGGATTTTTTCACCGTGGAGCTGCGCGTTGAGGATGGCCTGGTGCAGCGCGACGAGGCCCGCGCCATCACCAAGGTGGCGCTCCTTGATCGCTATTCCGGGCGCACACGCATCTCCCGCATGTTCTGGAAAGACGTGGGCATGAAGACGCCCGACTCGGCGATGAGTTGCTCCATCGTCCACGACAATCACAACGCCTGGGTCATCGGCAGCAGCGATGCGGCCATGGCCCTGGCGGTAAATACCATGGCCGAAATGGATGGCGGCTTTGTGCTGGTCATCGCCGGCCAGGTCGCCGCCAAAGTCCGTCTCGAAATCGGCGGACTAATGACCGCGCGTCCCGCCGAAGAACTCGCCAAAGACCTGCTGGCCATGCGCGCGGAAATGGAAAAACTCGAGTGGATGGAAAAGCCGGTGCCGCGCATTCAGGAGTTTCTTGGCGTCGAGCACGTCACCGAAGCCCTCTGCTATGCCTTTCTCACCTGCCCGCCGTGGAATTGGACGTTTATGCCGCCGAGCGACGCGCTGCCGGAAGGATTCGTAAACGTGCGCACGGGCGAGACCCATCCGGTCATCTGGTAAACGCCCGTTGACCGATCCTGCGACCCAAGCCGCGCCGGGCCCCGGGGTTGTCCGGGCAAGCGGTTCTCCGCCCGCGGACAGCGCTCTCAATCGCTTTTTCCATTACCAGGAACGCGGCTCAACCTTCTGGACCGAAATCCTGGGCGGTGTCACCACCTTTAGCACCCTTTCCTACGTGCTGGTCGTTCATCCCTTGATCCTGGCAGAGTCGGGAATGGATCGCGGCGCGCTCATCACTGTTACCGCGCTGGCGGCCGCGATTTTCACCGTGATCATGGGCCTGCGCACCAACTATCCGCTGGCCATGGCTCCGGGGATGGGCGTCAACGCCTACGTGGCGGTTCAAGTCTGTCAAGGCATGCACATTCCCTGGCCGGCCGCGCTAGGCATGGTGTTCTACAGCGGATTATTGTTCCTCTTGATTTCCGTCACCGGGATTCGCCAGAAGCTCATCGAATCTTTTCCCGGCAGCTTCAAAAAAACGGTTGGCGCGGGCATCGGTCTGTTCATCGCCTTTATCGGCTTGCGCAACGCCGGCATCATCGTCCCCAATCCCCATTCCGTCGCGGCCCTCGGAAATTTCTCCTCCGCCCCGGTTTTACTGGCCTTCGCGGGCATTCTGCTGACCATCATCCTGGTCAACCGGGGTGTGCGCGGCGCGCTGATTTTCTCCATCGTGCTGATCACCGTCGCGGGAATCTTTCTCCCGGGTAGCAGCGGCGCGAAACTTACCCCGGCGCCCCATCAAGTTTTCGGCTGGCCGCACTCGGTCGCTCCGCTCTTTCTCAAGCTCGATCTGCTTTATCCCCTGCAACATTTGGTGCAATGCCTCCCCATTATTTTTGCCCTCCTGTTTTCCGACCTTTTTTCGGCCATGGCCACCCTCATGGCCATCTCCGCGCGCGCCCATTTGAACGACGCCGAGGGCAACTTGCCAAAGATGCGAGAAGCTCTTTCCGCCGATGCCGCCGCAGCCTCCGGCGGCGCTTTGCTCGGAACCACCACTACGGTCATTTATCTTGAGTCTGCGGCGGGCGTCGAGCAAGGCTCGCGCACCGGATTGACCAGCGTGGTCGTCGCAGTCTGCTGCCTCATCGCTCTGTTTCTGACTCCGCTGATCGCCATTGTCCCCGCCGTCGCCACCACCCCCGCGCTGGTGATGATCGGCATATTCATGATGGAAGGCTTTGCCGACATCGACTTGCGCGATGGCATCGTGGCTGCCACGGCCCTGGTGACGGTCATGCTCACGCTTCTGGCCTCTGCGAGCGACGGCCTGGCGCTGGGCTTCATCACCAATATCCTGTTGCTCGGAGCCCTCGGCAAAGCAGGGGAGGTGAAACCCCTCGCCTACGTCCTGGCGGGCATTCTTCTCCTGCACTACATCCTGTAACTGCGCTTGGGGGAATTCGTGCGCCCTCGCCTGCCGGGCGGGTGTCACGGATCGTTTTCATTCTAAAAGAGGCGTCAGGCGGGAAGGGTGTATTCGAGGTCGTAGGAATGCTTTCCGTCGGCGATGGTGATCGTAAAAGTTCCGGAGATGCCTTTGAGTTCGCCGGTGCCGGAGCCGGGGACTACGACCACGGACAATTTGAGGCCGTTCGAGTCCATGGTGGCCATCTGTTGTAGCGCGAACGTGCCGCGTTTTCCTTGCAGCACACCGGTGACAACCTCGATGGCCACGTATCCGGCTGCGCCGGTTTTGTAGTCGCCGCCAGAGAACATTTCGCCCTTGGTGGTGGCTTCAAGGTCGCCCTGGATCTGCTTATCGATGGAGAAACGGGACAGCCCGTCGGCGGGCGGCGGGGTGAGGGGCTGAATACTAACCGTGAAGGTGCCGTGGGCGTGACGGGTCATTGGCGGAATGGGAGTCTCCTTTTGTTGCGGCCAGGCGGCTGGAGCGAGCATCACCAGAGCTAGGATGGCGCAGGTTAGACGAAGCATGGCGGCAGCCTCCGCGAGGCACGGCAATAGATTCGCTCGAGGGGATAGTATATCCCGCGCCGCGGATTGTGCATCACCCGGTACGGGTCAAGAGCCAGGCCATGGAATGCACCACAGGCGCGATCGACGAAGCTGAAACGCGACGTCCAAAATCTCTGTTCGCGCTCTCGAAGGAGTGACCCGGCGTTTTATCGCCAGCGGACACGCAGTTATTTTAAGCGTTTCGCCGTCCAGCTCCTGACGGCGCAACGTGCAAAACGGTAAGTTCGGCGGAACGCTCAGAGTCGCGCGGCTTGGTCTAGGAGCGTTCGACCTTGGGCGTCGACTGAGCTCCTAGCGGTTCGCGAAAAGGATCCATGGGAATCGGGGCGTACTCGAGGTCGATGATCTCGAGATGCTCCGACTTTGCTGGCGCAATCAGGCGCACGCGGTCGCCGCGGGACGCCTTCATCAGCGCATTGCCGAGAGGCGAGCGCCAACTGACGTATCCGCGATCGAGGTCCACCTCGTCCGTGCCAACGATCGAGACCACATGTTCAAGGCCGGCGGCATTCTTGTAGGTGACAGTTGCGCCGAAGAAGACGCGCGTAGCGGCTGACCCTGACCGCGAAGCGGCGGGATCGACGACCACGGCCGCGTCAATGCGCTTGGTGAGAAAGCGAATGCGCGAATCGATCTGGCGTAACCGTCGTTTGCCGTAGAGGTAGTCGGCGTTTTCACTGCGGTCCCCGTTACTGGCAGCCCATGCCACGACCTCGACCACCGCGGGGCGCTCGCGACGCAGTAGGAACAGATGCTCGTCTTTCAGCCTCTGCAACCCGGCTGGCGTGATGTAGTTTTTGGGCGCCGGTCCCGGTTCCTCTCGCACTGGTTCTCGGAGCGGCCGCTTTTCTCGCATTTGCCAATCTGCCATGGGATTTCGTGTAGTTGTGGACGACCCAATCTGGGAAAGCCCACGCCTCGGTCCCAAGCCGTCCGCTCCCCCGGTAGAAGGGCGAAAGTGGGAGTGGGCAACCTCCATTCTGCCGCAATCAAATCCTGATCAACGCGTACAAGTGGTTCCGCTGCTCCAACGTCCAGTTATGTGATTCCCAAAATCCGTCTCAGGAGTATCAGCATTCCAAAGGCGGCACCAAGACCCGACATCAAAACCAGTAACTCAAGGCCAGTCATTCCGTCAGGTATTTCAACCACAAGCTTCCGGTATCGACGATTCACGGCCCTCCCGAGAAAAATTAAAGCCGTCGCCCATACCACGATCGCCAGAGCCAACCAGAGATTTTCAAAAAGGAAGATAAGAAACGCCAACCTGAAAAGTAAGAGAGATAAACCTAGAAAAACCGTGAGTAATCTGCGTGGCGACAGCATCGCCAGTCCAAAAGGAACACCAATGAAAATGACCTCCGCGAAAACGTGCTTCTCAAACGTTGCCCAACGAAGAGCGTCGGAAAAAAAGAAGAAGAGGGCAATTCCAAAAGCGAGACCCAGCAGCAGGTCGCGCCACCACAAGGGCGAGCGTATTGTGAACTCGTCGCCCTTATAGATGTACCTTGATAGGGCCACTATGTCCCTTCAGTTTCATACCACTGCCAAAACACAGACCACAAGCTCAAGAGTTTAGAACGAAATCGGGGGCCCGGTACAAAGATTGATTGCTACAAGCTTTTGTACTCTTCTTCGCATATCGCCGCCGACGTTCCCCGCCTGGCTAAAGGACTACTTTGTCTGATTGAATCTCGCCAACGAAATGATTGGCCATGCCATGGCTACGAAGATGAAAGCATTTGGCGTCCCCGACATCATCGCGTGCGTCAGCCACGCCAGGCCGTTGCCAGCCGTTTCCCAGCTTGCTACGATTCCAACCGCTCCACCGACTGGCATTCGCGCAAACGTTTCTGTTGGAGGTCATCATGACAAAAATCATTCTGGCGTTCTTTGTGTGGGCCCTGCCAACTCTCGCGCAAGACTCCGGAGCCACCGCGCTCGCCGCCGCCGGATGCGGAGCACCCGAAACCGAATTTACCGTGAAGCTGGACAAGAGCAGCCACCCGATCCCCCTGCCGGAACCGGGCAAGGCTACAGTCGTGGTGATCTCGCAGCTTGGTGGCGCTTGCGTCGGCTGCGTCATCGTAAAGGCGGGAATTGATGGCTCGTGGGTCGGCGCGATGGAGCGGACTTCCTATTCGTATTTTTCAATATCACCGGGCGATCATCGCATCTGCGTCGCGCAGCAATCGCGGCTCAAGGGACGCTCCCAGACGGCCGGGGCGGCAAGTCTGACGGCGGAGGCAGGGAACGTGTATTACGTGCGCTTCCTCCCCGCTCACAATAAGTTCCTTCTGAAGCCAGTGGACCCTGCCGAAGGCCCGCTCCTGATTAAATCCGCAGCCTTCAGCACCGCGACGCTGAAAACACCATAGCCCGCAGCGTCGCTGACGATGAAAAAACCGTCGTCACCCTCAGCGAAGCGACATGAGCCTTTCGGCCAATTTCCACATGACCGCATAACCATGAGGGCTCCTTGACCCGAGTAAACTGTGGTTTATCGACGACCGCAGGCTGGGAGAAAGGAGCCGGACATGATGATCATAGGCGTAGATCACCGCCCGAGTTTTTCAGGCAATCGCGTTTTTAATCGAAGAGACTGGCGAGTGTGGTGAACAGGTACTGAGCCACAGTGATGGACCAGCGCAGAAATTCTATCGAGATCTGCAGCAGCGCGGAATTTCTTTGCGGGTAGGAATGGAGGCTGGCGGATTTTCGCGGTGGTTCGAGCGGCTGCGGGCAGAGCTGGTTTCGAGCTGCGGATCGGTGATCCCGCGGAAATCCAGGCCAAGCGCGGGAAAAAACAGAAGACGGATCGCAAGGATTCCGAGCTCCTGTCAGGTTGATGCGGGAGCACAACTTTCCGCAAATCTGGCTACCCAGCCCGGAGAATCGAGACCTCTCGAAACCGGACACGGCGCGAAGTAGATCACCGTGCACAGGATGGGGCATCCCGCTCCCTGCAAAGGGAGTTTGAACTGCTCATCATGGTCGAAGTACGGATCGAAGAGACGTATGGGTCGGACTGAAACCGAACCGCTAGATTCTGAACGAGCCGTGATTGTCGATGCAGGAACACAAGAAAGCGAAAAAAACAAAAGAGAAAAGCTCTTTCAGGTGAAAAAGAAAGAAGTATGTTCAAGAACAGTTTGACAGGGCCGGCAGGGACGAACGCGAACGAAGACGACGTGACCTTGCGAATGAAATACCGGTGGTGCTTATCTGGCGGTCGCGCCGGCGTTGGCATTGCGGGCGGGGTGAGGGTCAGATGAACCGAAGAGATTTTGTGCGGCTTGGAGCGGCCACCGCGATCGGGGCGGGGGCAGGAAAGCTGCGGCCCGCATTCGCGGAGTCGCTAGCGCTCCGGCACGTTCCGGCGCCGCCACAGCATCCGCAGATGGCGATGTCGGAAGCGACGGCCACCGGACGCGTCGCGGACTTCTCCCTGCGAATCGCACCCACGATGGTTGAGCTGGCCCCACAGATTGTCATCAGCACAATGGGCTACAACGATAAGGTTCCCGGTCCTCTCATGCGCATGCGCGAGGGCCAGCCCGTCACCGTCGACGTCGTGAACGACTCGGACGTCCCGGAATACGTGCACTGGCACGGCCTGTTCGTTCCGTCGGAAGCGGATGGGGCAGAGGAAGAAGGCACACCCCCGGTCCCGCCCCACGGGCGCCGGCGCTACCAGTTCGTGGCCAAGCCGGCGGGCTCGCGATGGTACCACTCGCACACCGCGGCCATGATGGATCTGCATCGGGGCTCCTACACCGGGCAATTCGGTTTTTTCATGATCGATTCCGCGAATGACCCTGGGCTCTACGATCAAGAGGTCTTTCTGGCGCTGCGTGAATGGCAGTATTTCCTGAGTACGATGGATCAGGACGAAGCGGCGGCGGATCCCAACGACCTGATGCCCGAAAAACCCGGCGCTCCAGACCCGCGCCCCAACGGGCTCGAAGTCAGCGCTCCTCTCTATTCGATCAACGATAAAATGCTCGGCGCCGGGGATCCCCTCCGCGTGCGGCCAGGTGAGCGTGTCCTCATGCACCTGCTCAATGCCAGCGCCTCCCAAATTCATCGGATAGGTCTTTTCGGTCATCATTTTCAGGTAATCGCTCTTGACGGCAATCCCGTGCCCACGCCTCAACTGGTCGATGTGATTAAGATCGCCCCGGGTGAGCGCGTGGATGCGATAGTGGAGATGAACCTGCCGGGCGTTTGGATTTTAGGGGAACTGCGCGATAGCGCGCGGCAATCCGGCATGGGCATCGTGGTGGAGTACGCCAATCAGGCACAGCCGCGCCCGCAATGGCTTCCGCCTGCGAACGCGCGCTGGGACTACACCATCTTTGGCAAGCCCGCGCCGCATCCCGCGCCAGACCAGATCATCGACATGGTCTTTGAAAAGGTGCCTGGCGGGCCGCACGGGATCAATCACTGGCTCGTGAACGGCAAGGAATATCCGCATGAACGCGAATTCGTGTTCCGGCAGGGAAGCCGCTACCGGCTGGTGTTTCACAATCGAAGTGACGACAGCCACCCGGTGCACGTCCACCGGCACCTGTTCGAGATCGTCGAGATCAACGGGAAGCCCACTGCCGGCATCAAGAAGGATACGGTGATCGTTCCCGCATTCGGACGCGCTTCGGTAGACCTCGTCGCCGACCAGCCCGGCCTCACGCTGTTTCACTGCCATATCCAGCAGCACATGGACTTTGGTTTCAGGGCGCTCTTCCGCTACGCCTGAGCACGGCATCGCCTGCAAAAGCGGGCGGGGCAGTGCTATTAGTCCTAGGCTGCGTCAAGAGATTCGTCTTTTTTGCTGATGGCTTAAAACGACCTCCGAAAGCAATGTTACGGTTTTTTCACACATCTGACATGCACATGAAATGTCGAAGAAATAAAACAGCAGGCTTTGGCAACGATCCAATCACAGGGTTTAAACGGGAGGAGCCGCGTGAAAACGATCCGAGACAGGTTCCGAGTGGTAGTACTCACGGTAGCGGTCGCCTCGGTGCTGGTATTCGCACCTGGGGCAATGGCCCAGAATCAAAACGGCAGCGGCAATCCAAACTCCGGCGACAATAAGTGGCCTTACGCAAGAACGGGGCGCTCGCCGGTGCTTGCAGTGGTTGGCGACATCGCCTGCCAACCAGGCGAGGTGGAGAACGGTACGATCGTGGAGCCGACGGGTGAGGCCGCGCATGAACTCTGCAGCAACCCCAAGTCCCCTTACACTGCCAGCTCTCTCTGGCAGTCCCAGGAAGCCACCGCGAATCAGATTGAGGCCATGAAACCCGACGCCGTCGCGATCGCTGGAGATCTGCAATACCAGGTAGGCCAATATTCGGACTTTCAACAATCCTTCGACTTGACCTATGGCGCCTTCAAATTTCTCCATCGGCCCGCGCCGGGCAACCACGAGTTTTATAACGAACATAGTGAAACGGGCGTTGCCGGCTACGGCTACTTTTCCTACTACAACGGTTTCCAGATCGATGCTAGCGGAAATCCCATCACGACTATGGTCCCGGACCCGTGCCCGCCAGCTTTGGCGGCGGCATGCAACTTTCCCGGCCTCACCACCCCCATTCCCCAACCAGTGCCGCGGGCGGACGGACAGGCAGGGCACTTTGAATTGGGGGCGAACGGAGGCCTAAACGGGAGCGGAGTCGGAGACGGCTGGTACTCCTATAATCTCGGCTCCTGGCACCTTATCTCACTCAATATAGAGTGCTCGACGCAGCCGGGCGGCTGCTCGAACTCGGGCTCCTGGTTTGGCGCCGAACTCTCATGGCTGAAAAAGGATCTCGAGGAGAATCATTCCGCGTGCACAGCCGCCTACTGGCATCAGCCCACGTTCAGCGCCACTAACGGCATCACACCAGAGGGCATTGCCGCTCAAGCCTTTTGGCAACTGCTCTACGAACACAAAGCCGACTTGATATTGAACGGACACGACCACCTCTATGCCCACTACCGTCCCCTCGACCCCTCGGGGAATCACGATCCCAAAAATGGCATCCGTGAATTCATCGTGGGCACCGGCGGCGAGACACTCGATCCGGTCGTCACAACCACTGTCACGACCGGCACAGGCGAAACAAACATGGAGGATCCCGCCGGCAACCCGAACTTCAACGCATTGAATCTCGAGGCGGGGTCAACTGGGAACTTCTGGGGTGTGCTGGCCCTGACGCTTGAGACGAACGGCTACAAGTGGTATTTCCAGTCAGCACTGCAAGCTCCTGTAGCGCCTGCAGGGACACCCGCTACTTTTACCGACCAGGGCGTCGGCTCCTGCCACGGTCCAGCCTACCGGTAATTGCCTGTTCGCCTTTGCCGCTTGCTTAGTTCGCCTTCCCCACCCTTCGCGAAACATCGCGGAGGGTGGGGATTTTAGGTTAGCTTGCTCCCCCAATTTTCCGGTCTTCGTTTTGGTGACCACCCTCGATGCCGACGATGTTAAGCATTTCGGTCAGGAGGACACCCGGACTGTTCTACTCTTTAGGCGTTTTGACACGAACAGTCCGCACCGTCTAGAAAAAAACAGTCCCATGACTGCGGAGTGCAATCCAAGCAAGTAAGACGCGGCCACGTGCATTATCGCGTCTCTGAAACCGGATCGCGCCTAGCGGTGCTTCCCGCCACGCGAACCGCCCCGATATCCGGGGAGGGCATGTTCAGCCTTCGCTTCATGGCCAGCCGCCCCTACGTTGCCTCGCCCATCCCGGGCCTCGTTTCCCTGGAAGTGGTTGAAGCGCTCTGCCCCGCGCTCCGGCAACGGTCCAACGTAACCGCGATGAGGATCAAACCGGTTGTCGACATGGCCGAAAAAGCCGTGAGGGCCGTGAAACCAGGGTCCAGCTCCAAGAAACACGCCGCCAACAAACCAATCGGGCCCGTAGTAGCCGTACGGAGCACAGTCATACGGGGCATAGTCGAAGTACCCGTAAGGGCACACGGGAGCCGGTCCGATGTCTACGCCGACGGCAACCTGGGCTCGCGCCACAGGTGCAGGTGTAAAGCATAAAAGCGCAATTGCGAGAGCTGCGAAAACAACCACATTGCCTTTGA
>JBEKSZ010000033.1:0-35344 GCA_049516615.1 Candidatus Acidiferrum sp.
ACATCTGCCCGCTGACCTTGTGGTCGCAAATGATCTTGCGCACGCGGGGATGAAAAATCTCCGCGCCGCCGCCGGGCAGCGAATCAACGCCCGCTTCTTTCATCTGGCGCAGCGTCTCTTCGACGGAAAGCTTCGCGATGCGCGCGAAGTAGCCGACTTCGACCATGGTGAAAGCCTTCAAATGCACGCCCGGGCAGCGCTGCTTGAGCCCGCGAATCATTTCAAGGAAATAGGCAAAGGGCAAGTCCGGGTGCAGCCCGCCCACAATGTGGAATTCCGTGGCCCCTTCGCGCACGCCCTGCTCGGCGCGCGCGTACACCTCATCGAGGGCGAAGGTGTATGCGCCGGGAGCGTTCGGATCGCGTCCAAACGCGCACAGCTTGCAGTGCGCCACGCAGACATTGGTCGGATTTATGTGCCGGTTGACGTTGTAATAGGTAATGTTGCCGTGACGCTTTTCCCGCACATGGTTGGCGAGCCAGCCGACGGCCAGCAAATCCGGCGTGCGATACAGCATCACGCCGTCTTGCGTGGCCAGCCGTTCGCCGGCCAGGACTTTCGCGGCGATCGGCGCCAGCCGCTGATCGGTAATGGTCAGTTGAGCCACGTTGTTATTGTAGCAGGAAGAGGCCGATTCCCAGCCCGCTCCCGCAATGCGAACGCACCAAAACCTGCAAAGCTTTCAAACCTTCCAAACCGCCGCGGCCGCTCCCCAGAACAGCAGAAAGGAAATGCTGATGTACCCGTTCATGGCGAAAAACGCCGCGTCCAGCTTGCTCAGATCGTCGGCCTTCACCAGGGAATGTTCGTAGGCGAGGAGCGCCGCGGCCACGGCGACGCCGAGCCAGGCCGGCCAGGGCAGCGCAAAACTCGCCGCCAGCCAGCACAGCAGTCCCACGGCGCCCAGGTGCAACGCGCGGGCAATCAGCAAGGCGTTGGCAATGCCGAACCGCTTGGGCACGCTGAACAGCCCCGCGCGCAAATCGTAGTCCACGTCCTGGCAGGCGTACAACACGTCAAACCCGCCGACCCACAGCGTTACCGCCGCGCACAAGATCAGCATGCGCGGGTCAAGCGCGCCGGTAATGGCGATCCAGGCCGCCGCCGGCGCCACGCCCAAGGCCAGACCCAAAAACAAGTGCGACCAATTGGTGAACCGCTTGGTGAAAGAATAAAAAAACAGAATCGCCACGGCCAGCGGCACAAGCTTTAGCGCCAACGGATTCAAGCGCCAGGCGGCAACGACCAGTATGGCCACCGCGGCCAGCGTAAAGAGCCACGCAAAACGGAGAGAAAGGGCGCCCGTCGCCAGCGCGCGCTGCGCGGTGCGGGGGTTTTCGCGGTCATAACGCAAATCCACGATGCGGTTCACGGTCATGGCCGCCGAACGCGCCGCCACCATGGCCACCACGATCCAGAAGATTTGCCACCCCGAAGGCCACCCGTGCGGCGGCTGATGCGTGGCCCGCGCCGCCAGCAGCGCCCCGGTCAGCGCAAACGGCAGCGCAAACACCGAGTGCTCGAACTTGATCATTTCGAGCACGGTGCGAATCCGCCCCGGCGGCTGCTGTTCCGCGCGGGCGGTCCCCTGCGCCGGAAGATTCTGTTCAGCTTCGGGCATGGCGTTATCAGGCCTCGGCTTTTTTGGCGGCCAAGCTGCCGCCCCAGCGGTACATTTCCTCTTGCGGAAGATCCAGCTGTCCCAAAACCCGGCAAACATACTGCGTCACGAGATCGTCTATGGTCTTCGGACGATGGTAAAAGGCCGGCACCGCGGGCATAATCACCGCCCCGGCGGCCTGCGCGCGCAGCATATTCTCAAGATGTATGCGGCTAAATGGTGTGTCGCGCACGCACAAAATCAATTTGCGCCCTTCTTTCAGCATCACGTCAGCCGAGCGCGACACGAGGTCATCGCTCACCCCTCCGGCAATGGCCCCGAGCGTCCCCATCGAACAAGGAATCACCACCATGGCGTCCACCTCATGGCTCCCTGAAGCGATCGAAGCGCCTACATCCTTGTTAGAAAGTAATTCGATTTTGCGCGGCGCGGCTCCCAGAATCCGCCGGGGAAGCTGCTTCACATCGCCCGAAGAGATCTCCAGTTCTTCGGCAAGCAAGCGCTGTCCGGTCTCGGTAACCACAAGATGGATGCGCGCGACGCGCGCATCGGCTTCGAGCATCTGCAGTGTCTTCTGCGCCAGCAGCGCTCCGCTCGCCCCGGTCACACCTACAGTGATCGTGAGTTGTTCAGCTTTGGGCATGGATTTCCGTGGATACAAGCAGTCTCCCAGCGCCCTCCGCGCAAGTCAAGACAGCCACTCTGCTGCGCAGGGCCTTCTGGCCTAAGCCCCGGTTGCCTGCCCTAGGCAAACGACCCGCTCCGGGAAGTTCGTCCCCCGGCCGGTCGCGGCCTTCTACGGTATCGCCCCCCACGCCGTAAGCGGGCCGCACACGTTATACTGCCTGTTCCACCCTCAAGGAGGCCGTGTGGCTGTACCCCAAACCGTAGAATCCGATCCCATCGAAATCGCCACCGCGTTCATCGCCTGCATCAACGCCGCCGACATCAGCGGCCTCTGCGAGCTGATGACCGAAGACCACGTATTCCAGGATGCGCTCGGGAAACGCTTCGTGGGCCGCGAAACCATGCGTCACGGCTGGCAGCAATACTTGGCCATGGTGAAAAATTATAAGGTGTACGCGCAGGAATATTTCGTGCGGGATCGCCAGGTGGCCATCTTCGGCACCGCCAGCGGCTCGTATCAGCCCGCGGGCGGCGCTCCCGCGCAGGGCGCGGAAGGGTTCTGGGAAATCCCCGCGGCCTGGAGTGTCGCGGTGCGCGGGACTCTGGTCGCCGAGTGGCGCGTCTACGCCGACAATCAACCGCTGCGAAAACTCATGGGCGAAGCCGTTCCGTGAGAAATCCTTTGCCGATTCAGGGTCCCGGGACCTTGCGCGGCAGCCGCCAGTTATGAACGAACAACAACTCTCTGAACTGATGAAAGGCGTGCGCGCCGGCCGCATCTCCGGGAAGGAAGCGCTGACGCGCCTCAAGGATTTACCGTTTGAAGATCTGGGTTTCGCCAAAGTTGACCATCACCGCGCGCTGCGCCAGGGCTTCGCAGAGGTCATTTTCGGACAGGGCAAAACGCCCAGGCAAGTCGCGGAAATCGCCAGAGCCATGCTGCGCCGCGACGCGCAGCAGAATGTCCTGATCACCCGCGCGGACATGAAAATTTTCGCCGCGGTAAAACGGCTGAGCCGCGCCGCCAAATTTCACCAGCTTCCGGGCGTCATCACCATCACCCGCAATCGCGAAATCATCGGCAAAGGCACTGTCTGCGTGGTCTCGGCCGGCACGAGCGACCTTCCCGTAGCCGAAGAAGCCGTGCTGACCGCGCAACTCATGGGCAATCGCGTCTCGCGCCTCTACGATGTCGGCGTCGCGGGCATTCACCGCCTGCTCTATCACCGCGCGGAACTGAGCAAAGCGCGAGTAATTATTTGCGTGGCAGGGATGGAAGGCGCGTTGCCGAGCGTAGTGGGCGGTTTGGTGAGCGTTCCGGTGATCGCCGTCCCGACCAGCGTCGGATACGGCGCAAGCTTCGGCGGCGTAGCGGCCCTGCTCGGCATGCTCAACAGCTGCGCCTCCAATGTCACGGTGGTGAACATCGACAACGGCTTCGGCGCCGCCCGGGTGGCCAGCTGCATCAACCGCTTGTAACCCTCGCGCCGCCTCGCGGAATTCTCGAGCGCGCCCCGTCCTGATCGCGGCTTTGTGGGGCGGCGAGCAGCACCTTCATCACCCCGCGCTGCTCGGCGAAGCGGATGGCCTCTCTGGCCTCGGGCAGCGGGAACACGCGAGTAATGAGGGGTCGAGGATCCAATGCCCCCGATCGCAGCAGGGCCATGGCCTTCTCGAATGGCCCGCAGCGCGATCCGAGCACGGTAATTTCCTTAACCACAATCGGCCAAGTCGCAACCGCCGCGGCCCCGTGAAAGGTGGACTTTAGAACCAGCGTGCCGCGCGGTTCTACCATATGCTGCGCGAGCGCCAGCCCGCCCGCTGACCCGGTAGCCTCGACGAGCAAGCGGTATTTCTGCTTGATGCCCTGCAAATCGGAAGCCTCGCCGCGTACCCGGTTCGTTTCGATTCCCGCGCCCCGCGCGAGCGCGAGCTTATCGCTATGCTTGCCATACATCACCACGCGCGGCAGCGCGGTGCGCAAAACTCGCGCGATCAGCTGCGCCAGCTTCCCGTCCCCGAGCACCGCCGCTTCGCGAAACGACCGGACCGCCACCTGCTCGAGAATCCGGCAAGCCGCCGCCAGTGGTTCGACAAACACCGCTTGCTCGTCGCTTATCTTGTCCGGCACAACGTGCAGATTCTCGAGCGGCAAAGTCAAATACTCGGCAAAAGTTCCGTCCTGCCCAACAATTCCGAGCACCCGCCGCCGCGCACAGTGCGTCAAGAGTCCGCGCCGGCAAAATGCGCACACTGGCCGGTAGCCGAACGCCGAGCAATGGATATTGATTTCGCCGGTGACCCGCCGCCCGAGCCACTGGGCCTCAATCGCGGGACGCGCTCGACGGACTTCCGCAACCTGGCCCACAAACTCGTGCCCGGGGGTGCCATGAAAATCGTGATAGCCGCGCAGAATTTCGAGATCGGTATTGCAAATCCCCGCCAACCGCAGGCGAATCAGCGCCCAGCCCGCGCGCAATTTCGGAATCGGCTTGGCCACGGCTTCGAGCTTTTTGTGAATCACTTGAAAGGCCAGCACCGATTCTTGTCTCCCCGCCGCGCAGGCATTCCTGGCCCGCACCAGAAACAGACCGCGCCACCGCCCCGGCGCCGGCCAGCGACCTCTGACGCTACTACACTGGCGGGATTACCGGGCGGTTTTTGCGCGCCAACAACCGGCGCCGGCGGCCCGGGCCTTGCGCCTTATTCATGGCGCAGGGCGACGATGGGATCGACGCGCATGGCGCGGTACGCGGGGATCCACGAGGCCGCGAGAGCCACCACCATGAGCAGCAGCGCGACGCCCAAAACCGTGGCGGCATCGTGCGTGCTCACGCCAAAGACCAGGCGCGAGAGAAAATGGGCCACGGCAAACGCTCCCGCGAGGCCAATGCCGACGCCGAGGAGCGTCAATTTCAGGGTCTGCCCCAGGATCATCCCGCGCACGTTGCCGGTCTGCGCCCCGAGCGCCATCCGCACGCCAATCTCCTGTGTCCGCTGGCTTACCGTATAGCTCATCACGCCATAAACGCCGATGGCCGCGAGCAGCAGCGCCAGGCCCGCGAAGATGGCCACCAGCACGGAGGAAAACCGCCGCGGCGAAACGGAATCCGCGATCAGGCGATCCATGGTCATCACGTGGGTCACCGGCAATTTCGCATCGAACTGATGCACCCGCTCGGCAATGGCCGGAGCGAGGCTCACAGGATCAGTGGCCGTGCGCACAATGAAATACGGCGTCCAGCCCCCGACGAAATAAAAATCGTAGGTCGCCGGGTGGTCCAGCCCGTATTGATGCACGTCTCCCGCGATACCGATGATGGTGTTCCAGCAGGGTTGCGGATCGAGCGAACAGAGATTGAAGCGTTTCCCGATGGCGTCGCCCTTCGGCCAGAAGCGCCGCGCCATGGTCTCGTTGATGATGGCTTTGTCTTGTTGATCGAAATCATCCGCGGTAAACGGGCGCCCGGCCTCGAGCGGGATCCCCAGCGCGGAAAAGTAGCCGAGGCTCACGGTGCGATACTCCGCGATGGGACGCCCGCCGCTGTCGGGAACCGCCTGGCCCTCAATCACAAAACGCGCGGCCCTGCGCAACTCCGTCCCGAGCGGCAACTGGTCGATCCCCCCGACCTCCCGGACTCCGGGCAGGGCGCGAATCTGCGCCGCGATTTGCTCGAACAGACGCGCCTGCTTGGCGCCGAGGGCAACCTGCTCGGCCTGAGAAAGCTGGTTTGAGGCGCTGAAAGAAAGGGCCGGCTGCTGGATCTCGACGCTCAGCACGTGGTCCGCGCGGAATCCCGGATCGACTTCGAGCAATTGCTGGAAGCTCCGCAGCAAAAGTCCGGCACAGAGCAGGGGCACAAGGGCCATGGCGATCTCGGAGATCACCAGCAGATTGTGCGTGCGGTGGCGTCCGCCGCTCGAACCCCTGCCACCGTGCTTTAAGAAACCGGCCAGGCTGGCCTTCAGCATGCGCAAAGCCGGGATCCATCCGCAGACCAGCCCGCTGATCAAGCACAGAAGCGCCGCAAATCCGAGCACTCGCCCGTCCAGAGTGGCTTCGCCGAGCACCGCGAGTTCCGGGGGCACAAAGGTCAGCAGTGCCCGCCACGCAAAGATCGCCAAGAACAGTCCGAGCGCGCCTCCCAGCAAGGAAAGCAGCGTGCTCTCGGTCAGCAACTGGCGGATCAGACGCCAGGGACCGGCGCCGAGCGCCAGTCGCAGCGCAACCTCGCGTTCCCGTGCGGCGTTCCTCACCAGCAAGAGATTCACAATATTCGCGCAGGCAATCAGCAGCACCAGTCCGGCGGCTCCGAACAAGAGCAACAACGTGGGGCGCAGCCGTGCCGCCGCGGGATCTTCAAGGGGCTCGACCAGCACGCCGAAATTCCTGTGCGCGGCCGGGTAGCGAACGGCCTCCTGCTGATCTAGGCGCAGCACCTCATCGCGTGCCTGCGCGAGGCTTACTCCGGGCTTTAGTCGCGCTATGGCCACAAATTCGTGATGCACGTGCTCGGTGAGGTCGTCGTCGAATTGCCCGAAGGGCATCCACAAATCGGCGGAGCGCGCAAGGGGCGTGCCCGCGGGCAAAACGCCCACTACCGTGTAGTGCCGGTCGTCGAGAGTGATGCTGCGGCCGACGACTCCGGGATCCCCGCCGTAGCGGCCTTGCCACAGTCGGTGCCCGAGGATCACCACCGCGGCGCTTCCCGCGCGGTTCTCCTCCGGATGAAACAATCGTCCTGCCGCCGGGCGCAAGCCCAGCATGGGAAAGAGCGCGGCATCGGCGTAGCCGGCGGCAATGCGCTCGGCTTCACCCTCCCCGGAAAGGTTAAATCCCACGGTGTTGACCGAGTAGCCGCCCATTTCCCTGAAGCTGGCGTTCTGCGCTCGCCAGTCGGCATAGTCTCCGGGAGACAAACCGCCCCTAGGAACCTGCGGCGGATAGGTGTTCCAGATTTGCACCAAGCGTTCTGGCTGGGGATAGGGCAGGGCGCGAAGCAGCAGGCTCTCGACCACGCTGAAGATGGCCGTGTTCGCGCCGATTCCGAGCGCCAGCGTCAGTATGGCGACCACCGTGAAGCCGGGATTTTTCGCCAGCGCGCGCAGGGCGTATCGGAGATCTTGGATCAGGGTTTGCACCAGAGTTTCTTGCCGGCTAAATTGCGCCCACCGCAATCCGGAATCGCGCTAGCGCAGTGCCGCGCAAAGCGCCTCGCGCAAGAGCGGCTCCTGCAGCGGAAAGACGGTCCGCAGATCGATGATCAAACGCTGGTCTTCAACCCGCGCGATCACCGGAACGGCGCTCGGGCCGCGCCGCAAGCGCTGCTCAAGCTGCGCTGCCGAATAGCGCACGCTGGCCAAGCGCAACAATTTTGTGGGCAGCGACTGTGCCGGTGTTGAACCGCCGCCCGCCAGCGACTGGCCGTCGCTGATCTCGCACTCCACTTCGTCAGAAGGCAGCAGCGGGCGCAAGGCGGCGAGGAACTCTTCGCTGCGTTCCAGTATTTCCCGGCTGGTCATGCGCATCATGCGCAACGCCGGCAATTCGTCCCAGGCCCCTCGCAGGCAAGCGCTCAGTGTGGCTTCTAGAGCCGCTATGGTCAGCTTGTCTACGCGCAGCGCGCGAAACAGGGGGTGCCTGCGGACGCGGGTGATCAGCTCTTTGTTTCCCGCGATGATGCCGGCCTGCGGCCCGCCAAGAAGCTTGTCGCCGCTGAACATGACGATGTCCACGCCGGCGTCGATCGAGTCGCGCACGGTCGGTTCGCTGATCCCGTTTGCGGAAAGATCGACGAGGCAGCCCGAGCCAAGATCTTCAACGAGGGGAATTCCGCTGCGCTTGCTGAGCGCCACCAGTTCGCGAAGCGAGGGCTTTTCCGTGAAACCGGTCATTTTGAAATTGGAGGGATGCACGCGCAGCAGCAGACGGGTTTTCTCCCCGACGGCATTTTCATAGTCCGCAAGATGCGTGCGATTGGTCGAGCCAACCTCCCGCAGGATGGCCCCGCTCTCGGCCATGATTTCCGGGATGCGAAAGCCGTCGCCAATCTCGATCAATTCGCCGCGCGAGACCAGCACTTCGCCGTTCTTGGCCAGTGCGGCCAGGACCAGCAACACCGCCGCCGCGCAATTGTTCACCACCACAGCGGCTTCCGCGCCAGCCAGGCGCTCGAGCAAGCGCGCGGTGTGCACGTCGCGTCGGCCGCGAACGCCGTTTTCGAGATCGTATTCCAGATTCGAGTACTGCGTCGCGGTGCGGCGAAATTCTTCGACCACCGCTGCAGGCAGCGGCGCGCGGCCGAGATTGGTATGCAAAACGACGCCCGTAGCGTTAATGACCGGCTGCAGCGAACGCGCCAGGATGCCCTCGACTTCCGCGGCGATCTCCTCCTCAAGCGCCGCGCGGCCCAGCACCACAATCCTGGCCTGCACGGCGGTCGCTGCGCCGCGCAGAATCCGGGCGCGCCAGTCGGCGAGAATGGCGCGCGCAATTTCGACCACCAGCGCGCGGTCGCTGCGCGCGGCCAGCTCGCGCAAACGCGGTTGCGCGAGCAACTCATCGACGCCGGGGAGCTGGCGCAGCAATTCGGTCTGTTCCGGGGAAAGTGTTGTTTTCATCCGCGTTTCTCTGCTCGCGCTAGTACCACATTTCAGCACAGCGGCCCATGCATAGCAATGATGCTCAGGATCTCCTGTACTCGCGGACAGGCCGCGGCGGCCCCGAGGTCCGGTTTAACATCCGGTGCACGGCACGGCCCTGCGATTGACGCCCGGCCCGGGTACTTCTAGCATGTTAGGGCGAGGTTCGGAACCGCGCATGGCCACTATCGACGAAGACCTGGCGCAGCTGGAACGCGACATCCGCCAGCTGAAAATCGAGTACGATCAGTATTTCGGCGGCGGCCGGAAACGCCCGCCGAACGAAATTGAGTGGCGTATTGAATTGGTCGTGAAGCGCTACGGCGAACGCGGCGGAGAGATGAAGTCCGGACAGCGCTTCAAATTCAACAGCCTTACGCAGAGTTACGCCAAGTACCGCGACATGTTTCGCAAGCGCACCAAGGCCAAGGAAGAAGGCAGCGTGGTGCGGCACTACGGTGCGGCGGCGCGCGCCATTGAAGCGCAGCGCGCACAGGAGCGGCCCGCAACCCCTCCGGAAACCCCGCCCGCCCCGCCCGCCCCGGCCACCACGGAGATCCCCGCTTTCCGCATGACCTGTTCCGAGCCGGAGGCCGAAATGGACAAGGTCGGGCAGCTCTATGACGCGCTCGTGAACGCCAAGGAACGCGCCGGGGAATCGACCGGCAAGCTTTCGCGCGCCAGCTTCGACGAATTCGTGCGCAAAAAGACCGCCGCCCTTCAGAAGCAGCAGAATTGCCGCGACGTCGAATACGTGGTGGAAACCGTCGGCGGCCAGGTGAAGTTGAAAGCTTTGGTCAAATCCTAGCGCCTCCCCGTTCAGCGGGCCGCGGGCGCTTGGCTCCCGGCATCCCCTCTTGCAATTTCCCCGCAACGCGAGATCGTTCAAACAGCCGCCGCCCGCGGTTTCCACTTTGCGCCGGCTTCTGGCACGCTTAGAGTGTGGGAGTTTCCTTCTGGAGGGATGGCGATGGCAGTTGAACGCGCGCTGATCAGCGTTTTCGATAAGACCGGCATCGTGGAGTTCGCCAAGCGGCTGGCGGCGCTGAAGATTGAAATTCTCTCCACGGGCGGGACCGCGAAATTGCTGCGCGAAGCTGGTGTCGCGGTGCGCGACGTTTCCGATTTTACCGGCTGGCCGGAAATGCTGGGCGGTCGCGTGAAAACGCTGCATCCCAAAGTCCACGGCGGGCTGCTTTTCCGCCGCAAACACGCCGAGGATCAGAAGCAAGCAGCGGAACACGGCATCGCGCCGATCGATTTGGTGGTTGTGAACCTGTACCCCTTCGCGGCCACCGCGGCAAAAGAAGGACTCACCGCCGAAGAGCTGATAGAAAACATCGACATCGGGGGGCCAACGATGTTGCGCTCGGCGGCCAAGAATTTCGAGAGCGTTACGGTCATCAGCGATCCCCGGGACTATGCCCGCGTCGGGGAAGAGCTGGAAGCTTCGCGCGAAACCTCGCTGACGACCAAGCTCGAATTGGCGCGCAAGGTTTTTGCGGTCACTTCGAGTTACGACGGAACGATCACCATGGAACTGGAACGCCTGGCCGCGGCGCAAGGCGTGGGGGGAAGCGTGGGACACGTTACCCTGGCGCCAAGATCGGCGTTGCCGGAACGCATTCACCTTGCGCTGCGGCGACGGCAGGAATTGCGCTACGGAGAAAACCCGCACCAGGCCGCGGCCTTGTATATTCCCGCGGGTCAGGCGCCGCATGGCCTGGCGGCCGCGAGGCAACTGCAGGGCAAAGAACTTTCCTACAACAATTTTGTGGATCTTGAAGCGGCCCGCAGCCTGGCGGCGGAATTTACGCGGCCCGCCGCGGTCATCGTGAAGCACAACAACCCGTGCGGCACCGCGGAACAGGATGTGCTGGTCGCGGCGTATCGCAAGGCCCTGGCCAGCGATCCGGTTTCGGCCTTCGGCGGCGTGCTGGCGTTCAACCGCGTGCTCGACGCCGCCACAGCGGAACAAGTCGCGAAGCTTTTTGTGGAGTGCATCGCCGCTCCGGGTTTTGATGACCAGGCCAGGGCAATTTTTGCGGCCAAGAAGAATCTGCGCTTGCTTGAATTGCCCGCGGACGGTTTGCAACCGGAGCGCGAGCTGCAACTGAAACGCATTCTTGGCGGCATGTTGCTGCAGCAGCCGGACCTCGGCGAAATCAACGACGCTGCATTGCGCACGGTGACCAAGCGGGCGCCAACCGCCGAGGAAATGAGCACCATGCGTTTTGCCTGGAAAGTTGCCAAGCACGTCAAATCGAACGCCATCGTTTTTGCCAGGGATGGCGCGACGCTGGGTGTCGGCGCCGGCCAGATGAGCCGCGTGGACTCCGTGAAAATCGCGGTGCTCAAGGCCCAGCAACCGTTAGAAGGCAGCGTGGCGGCGTCCGATGCGTTTTTCCCGTTTCCCGACGGCGTCGAGGAAGCGGCCAAAGCCGGGGCCACCGCAGTAATTCAGCCGGGCGGCTCAGTGAAAGACGCCGAAGTCATCGCCGCGGCCGACCGTCTCGACATGGCCATGGTGTTCACGGGTATGCGCCACTTTCTGCACTGAGCTGCGAGGCGTCGTGCACGAGCCACGCGCCTGGTCTCTCAAGAGCTTGCCTAGTGACTGCGACTTCGCCGCGAGAACGTTGTGGCGCTTTAGCGGCGCGGGCTTTTATGGGCTCAGACGGCGGCGGAACTCTCCGGTCAACCTCCTTGGCGAACGACGTCAAGCTCGCACTCGAACGATGGGAAGGCTATGCAACAAGGAGATTGCCGAGAGGAACGCCAACGAGAGTCCCCAGGTGCCTCCGTTCAGAGCTTGAAATAAGCACGAGTGGCTGCGATGAGAGCGTCCGGTTTGATTCCCGTCGACCCAAATGTGTTCTTGAGCCCAGCCCGGACGGCGTCCCACTCTTTCTCATTTTCGGACGGGAACGCAGAAAGAAACTTCCGCAAGTCGTCTAGGATGGCGGCGGGAATATCCGGCCCCGGTTCAGCCGGCAGCGTACCAGCAATGCGAAATACATCTGTCCGGTGCTTCGCAAGATCATCGCCTTTTACCGGCTCACCCTTTCCAGCTCGCTCGGCCAGATCCAGATGCGCGCGCTTTGAGCGGTATCAGTGCCGCAGGATTCACGAAGGGCAGATTTGTTTCCTCATTACGCTATTCCCTGATCAGCGTATAGTAATCGTCGTTCAGCAGGATTGCGGAAAGACTGGCCGAATCATCGTCCAGCTTGATAGGGACGATTTGCTGTGCTTCCGCGAGTTCGATGGTCGAGGGCTTTCTGCTGAAAATCTCGATCATCGTCGGATAGTTGTCTCCTTGCGGCTTATCGAAACGGTACAGCTGCCGCCCATCCTTTGCCTTGAACCGGTCCTTGTACTTCCCCGCTTCGATGAATTCCCAGAACCGTTTCACGAACGATGCGTCCAGTGCTTCGATAATCAACACCATGTCCATATCTTTCGTGGCCCGAAACGGCAAACCTTGCGTGGACAGCCACTCATGGCACGCGACTCCACCGATGAGCACGAACGCCTTACGATAGTCCGCGAAATGCTCGCGAAAGAGATCCCGACCTCGAATCAGTGTGGAAGCCTTTCAATCAGAAACTTGATTTCCTTTTGCACGCGCTCATCCCCAGAGTTCCGAAGGCTCAGATACAACGAACACGGATCGGCGGTGCCATTTTCTGCGAGGACCCAAGGATCGTATTTCCACGATTCCATCCGGGCGTCTGCCTCGTCTCGTCCGATGCAGCCGAACAACTCGCCTTTTTCGAAAGCGGACACCAAATCGCGGTCGCGCATGGCGTAGGTTGCTTCGGCGTCCTCTCCGAGCATCGACAAGCTGCGGCGTTTTCTCGGATCTATACGCCCCAGCCGTAGCGTTCGGCGTGTTCTAAGGTGCGTTGCATTTCTTCGCGGAGGATTTCCATAAAGGCCGTACCGCCGATGGCACGGGCGCCGGGTTCGATGATGTCGGGGGTGCGGTAGCCGCCGCCGAGCACGCGGGTCAGCGATTGTTCGACCCATTCGGCTTCGAGTGTCAGGCCAAAGGCGTCGCGCAACATCATCGTGGCGCTCAGGATGGACGCCACCGGATTGGCCGAATCCGTTCCGACCAGCGAGGGCGCGGAACCGTGGATGGGCTCAAAGAGCGGCGCGGCGCTGCCAAAACTGGCGCTCGGAATCAGTCCGATGGAGCCGACCAGGGCGGCGGCGGCGTCGCTCAGAATGTCGCCGAACATGTTGGAACTGAGCATGACGTCGAATTGCGCGGGACGCAGGGTCAACTGCATGGCCGCGTTGTCGACATACATATGCTCGAGCTTGACCGTGGGATAGGACTTGTTCATGGCCAGCACGGTGCGGCGCCAGAGCTGGGAACTGGTGAGCACGTTGGCTTTGTCGACCGAACAGAGGCGCCGCGAGCGGTCTTCGGCGCGGGAGTAGGCAAAGGCCGCAACCCTTTCGATTTCCGGTGTGGAATAGGACTCGGTGTCCCAGGCGCGTTCGATGCCGTTTTCCGTTACGTTGCCGCGTTCGCCGAAGTACATGCCGCCGGCGAGTTCGCGGATAATTTCAAGGTCAAGGTCGCCGAGGCGTTCGCTCTTCAGTGGCGAAATTCCGCGCAGGGGATCCCAAACTCGTACCGGGCGGACGTTGACGTAAAGCCCCATGCCCTTGCGAAGATCGAGAAGGCCGGTTTCCGGGCGTTTGCCGACGGGCAGGCTGTCCCACTTGGGGCCACCAACAGCGCCGAGAAATACGGCATCGGCGGAGCGGCAGGTATCCAGCGTCGCGGCCGGAAGCGGGGTGCCCGCGTCATCGATGGCCGCGCCGCCCACGGGCAATTCAGCGAAATCAAACTGGTGATCGAATTCTTTGGCGCATTCGCGCAGGACGGAAGCCGCGGCGCGGGTTACTTCCGGGCCGATGCCGTCACCGGGCAAGAGAACGATGGTTTTCTTCATACAGACTCCGCGAGAGAAAAGCCCTTCATCGATTGATAGTAGCAGGGCGACCCAAAGCCCAAGAAACAAAACACTGCCAGAGGGATAGTAGAGTGCACCCTGGCGGAAGAGGGCGCGAGCGCGGCACTTGGCTAGGCCGCCGAGCTGGCTTCCGCGGTCAGCGTGGAGCGCCGGCGCAGCACTTCGTGGGCGATCGCCACCAGGTCGCGCGGGCGGACCTGCTTGGACTCGTCCGCCAATGCGGTAACGCGCTTGTAGACTTCTCCGAGTTCGGCATCCGATGGTTCGTAGCCCAAATCGCGCAGGGACTCGCGCAAGGCGTTGCGGCCGGAGTGTTTGCCGAGAACCATGGAACGCTTGGGCACGCCGACCATTTGCGGGGACATGATTTCGTAGGTCAGCGGATTCTTGATGATGCCGTCCTGGTGAATGCCGGCTTCGTGGGCGAAAGCGTTGGCACCCACCACCGCTTTATTGGGCGCGACTTGCGCGCCGGTGACTTCGGCAAGTAAGCGGCTGGCGGGGAACAGTTGCTCGAGATTGATGTTGGTGCTCACGCCGAAACTTTCCTTGCGCACCGCGAGGGCCACCACCACCTCTTCCAGAGAGGCGTTGCCCGCGCGCTCGCCGATGCCGTTAATGGTGCATTCGATTTGCCGCACCCCAGCGCGAATGGCGGCCAGAGAGTTGGCCACGGCCAGACCCAAATCGTCGTGGCAGTGCGCGCTGAGGGTGATTCCCTGCGCGTTGCCGAGCGATTCGCGAACGCGGCGAAACATTTCCGCATATTCCTCGGGCACGGCGTAGCCCACAGTGTCCGGCAGGTTCAAAACCGTTGCGCCCGCTTCGACGGCCACCTTGCAGACCTTGCAGAGAAAATCGATGTCCGTGCGTCCCGCGTCTTCCGCGGAAAACTCTACTTCGCCGACGTGCTGGCGGCCCAAGCGGATCATGCTGGCGATGGAGTCCAGGGCCTGCTCGCGGGTCATGTTGAGTTTGACTTTGAGGTGCAGGTCGGAAGTGGCGAGGAAGATATGCAGGCGGGACGCGGCGGCGGGCTCGAGGGCTTCGACGGCGGCCATCACGTCGTCTTTTCTCGCGCGCGCGAGGGCCGCGATGGGCACACTGCGAATTTCCTTGGCGACCTGACGCACGGCTTCCAGGTCGCCGCGCGAAGAGATCGGGAAACCGGCTTCAATAACGTCCACATTGAGGGCCGCGAGCTGGTGGGCCACGCGGATCTTTTCCGCGGTATTCATGGAAAAGCCCGGCGACTGCTCGCCGTCACGAAGCGTGGTATCGAAAATGCGGACGACATCCATGGGGGCGCGTACCTCTGAGTCCTAGAAAAAGAGCCGATACCCTTCTTGAAAGCGAGCCAAGCCCGTCGCCGGCCCGGCTGGTCCGGTCCCCGGGGCCGCGAAGCGCGGGGCCCCCCGGCAAGACGAGCTTTTCGCCGCAGCATCCAGTAACGCAGAGGCGGGCGCTCGAGTCAAATTTATCTTTATTCTGCTTTTGATAACTCTGCCTTATACTGCTCGGGCGGGAATGCGGCCCGGCATAAGCGCTTTCTAACCAGTCGTCGGAGCCAGACCCCGAGAGAGAGAAGAGGCAGGGCGTCTTTTTATGGATCTTGGCGAATTGCAGGTCTTTTTGATGGTGGCCAAGGAAGGCAGTTTCTCCCGCGCCGCGGAGCGTTTGTTCCGCACGCAACCGGCCATCAGCCTTACCATCCGCAAGCTCGAAGATGATCTGGGCCAGCCGCTTTTTGTGCGCGGCGCGCGGCCCGTCAGGCTCACCGACGCAGGCACCTTGCTGCGCGAATACGCCGAGCGGCTCATTAATCTGCGCGACGAAGTAAAAAAGGGACTCGACGAGCTTGAGGGTTTAAAGCGCGGCGAACTGTCGCTCGGCGTCAACGAAAGCTCGATTCACGCCTTGCTGCCAGCGCTGGCGATTTTCCGCGAAAAGCACCCCGGGGTGCAGGTGCGCGTGAATCGCATGTCCTCGCGCGATATTCCCCATGAGGTGGTCAACTACCGGCTGGATCTGGGTGCCATTTCTTTTGTGCCCCGCGATGCGCAACTGCAAGCCACGGAAATTTTAAAAGACGAGCTGACCCTGGTGGTGCCCCCCAAGCACGCGCTGGCGAAAAAACGTGAAGTGGATATTCCCGAGCTGGCCGAAGAGAATTTTATTGCCCACAGCGTGGAGAGTCCCTATCGCCGCCGGGTCATCGAGCTTTTCGCGCGCCACCGCACGGACCTGAAAATGCCCATTGAAATGCCAACCATCGAGAGCATCAAACGCTTCGTGCAAATGGGCATGGGTGTGGCCATCGTGCCGCGCATGTGCGTGCGCTGGGAAATCGAACACGGCTGGATGAAAGAAGTGAAAATTCGCCAGCTCAGCATGCCCCGTCATGTCTACATGGTGTCGCGCCGCGGCGCGCGACTGCCCCACGCCGCCACCGAACTGCTGCGCATTCTCAAAGAGGAATAGCCAAGCGGCCTCGCGCTTTGTGGTGCTCCGAGGGCTGAATCACAAAACCCCGGGTATGGATGGCGCGTCCAAATGGGGTAAGCTTCCGTTGCTAAGCCTATGGCCAGTGGATTCGCTATTCTCGCGTTGGGCTTTTTTCTGGGCATGCGGCACGCCACCGATCCTGACCACGTCATCGCGGTTGCCACCATCGTGAGCCGCGAGCGCTCCATGCTGAAGGCCGGGCTCATCGGCGCGCTGTGGGGCCTCGGCCACACGATTACGATCGCTGTCGTGGGCGCGGCGATCATTTTGTTTGGACTGGTGATTCCGCCGCGCCTGGGGCTGACCATGGAATTTTCCGTGGGGCTGATGCTCATCCTTCTGGGCATCCTGAATCTCAGCGGAGCGATGCGGTGGCTCACCGACAGACTCTCACCCGCGCACGCTGAAATTACCGGCGAACACAGTCACCTGCACGCGCATGGCTCGGCCTGGCACGTACACCGGGACACGCACGCCGCGGACGCCGCGCATCACGCTGAGACCCTGGCCCCGCCCGCGCGGCTGCGCGGACCCTTCGCAAAGCTCGGCATTTTTCATACGCTGCGACCCCTCTTCGTCGGCCTGGTGCACGGCTTGGCGGGTTCGGCTGCCGTGGCGCTTTTGGTGCTCAGCACCATTCGCGATCCGAAATGGGCCGTGGCGTATCTGCTGATTTTTGGCGTCGGAACGATTGCCGGCATGATGCTGATCACCACGGCGCTGGCGCTGCCCTTCAGCTTTGCCGGATACAAATTTGCGTGGCTGAACCGCGGACTGATTACCGGTTCGGGATTGCTCAGTCTGGGGTTTGGACTGTTTGTGGCTTACCACATCGGATTCGTCGATGGGCTGTTCACCAGCCACCCGACGTGGACGCCGGAATAGCCCGGAAACCCCGGTCGCCGCTGCGGCCCGCCGGGACGGGGCAGCGCGCTGGCCCCGACGACTTGAGAGACTGAATTCCCCTAGGCCGCTGCCAGGGCCTCGCCGCTCGTCGGATAGATAGGCAGCAGCTTCACAAGGCCTGAAACCTGCATGACCGCGACGCCCTGCGGGGTCAAGCCGCTCAGCGCAAATTTTTTCCCTGCACTCTTGCGGTGCACGAAAAGCTGAACCAGCGCTCCTACCCCGGCCGAGTCCAGAAACGACACGCCACTCATATCGAGGATCAGCACGGGCGCCGGTTCCGGCCGCAATTGAGTGACAAAATTGTGCACCGTTTCAAGGCTCAATTTGCCGTTAAGTCGCAGAATGAGCTGGGTTTCCGTGGATTCTTGCTGTTTCTCGAGTGCCAGGGTTGCGAGTGCCATAAGTCCGGCAGATTAGCGCAAAGCGGGGCGCAAGAATATAAATATTTTGTGAACGCGGGACCAGCACGAGGATGACGAGCGGGGCGCGGGTTGACCGCTCGGCGTTGCGGGCCCGCTCCCGGGGGCGCCATCAACAATTGGTCGCGATCGGGGCAACCGCGCTGGGGCTATTTCGCCGCGGAGATGCGATAGACGACGTTGGCCCCGTCATCAGAGACCAAGAGCGCGCCGTCCGCTGCCACCGTCACTCCGACCGGCCGGCCATACACTTGCGATTTGCTGGCATCGGGCACAAAGCCGGTCAAAAATTCCTCTGGACCTGCTACCGGCTTGCCGTTTTCAAAGGCCACGAAAGCGACTTGGTAACCGGCGCGGATCGAGCGGTTCCAGGAGCCATGCTCGGCGATGAAGGCCCCGCCGCGGTATTTCTCGGGGAACTGCGTGCCGGTATAAAACGCAAACTGCAAGGGGGCGCGGTGCGCCCCGAGCAGCACGTCGGGAACGATGGCCTTGCTGACCAGTTGGGGCTTCTGCGGACTGACGCGCGGATCCACATGGTCGCCGATATAACTGTACGGCCAGCCGTAGAATCCGCCGTCCTCGACGGAGGTGAAATAATCGGGCGGCAGATCGTCGCCGAGGCCGTCGCGCTCGTTCACCGAGGTCCAGATTTTGCCGCTCTGTGGTTCCAGCGCAAGGCCCACGGGATTGCGGAGCCCTGTGCCGTAGAGGCGTGCGTTCTTCCCATCCAGATCGCAAATGGTGATGGCCGCGCGCGGCGGCTCGCCGCCGTTCAGGTTGCCTTCTGAACCGACAGCCACAAGCAGATGCTGGCCATCCGGGGTGAAAGCCACATCGCGTGTCCAGTGGCCGCCATGCGGCAGGTCCATCAATTTTTGCGCGCCGCCGGTGCGCTTGGAGGTCTTGGGGTCGTAGGTAAAACGCAGCACCGCGTCGGTATCCCCGACATACACATAGCCTTCGCGAAACGCGATTCCGAACGGCCGGTTCAGGCCGGCAGCGAACTCTTCGCGCTGCTGCGCGCCGCCGGTGTGCCCGGCATCGCGCAAGATATAGATTTTCCCGGTTCCCGAATCGGCCAGAAAAATGTCGCCGTTCGGGGCGGTGGCCAGAAAACGCGGCTCTTTAAAACCGGAGGCGAACAGGTTCACGCGGAATCCTGGCGGTACCTTCGGCAAAAAACCCGCTGGCGGCGTGGTGGCTTCCGGCGGGTTTCCCGAAGAGCGCGTCGCGAACGGCTCGGGCAGAACCGGTGATTTGCCGTTGGTGACCTGCGCGCAGGCGGGCAACGCGAGCAGCCCCATGGCGAGTCCGAGCGCTGCGGAAATCATTCTGAGATTCATAGGCAACCTCGCAGGAAAGCGTTGTGGAATGACGGATAAGTCCAATGCAGGCTTACCCCTTGAAGTAGGATGTTCGCGCCGCCGGTTTCGTTCCATCGCGGGAGGGTCCCTCTGCATCCAATTCATCCGGAACCGCTCAGAACGCCGTATACTAAGAGAGGCTGGTACCTATGCCCACACCAAGCATTGGACGCACCATCGCGATCGCGGTAATCATTCTGCTCGTTGCCTGGACCGCGTTGCGCTCGCTCGGTGCCCGCCCGCCGGCGGCGCCCGGGGCGGCCATGCCGAAGCCAGCCGTCGATGCGCCGCTGGCCAACCAGAAATCGCCAGAGACCGCGGTGTTTGCGGGTGGTTGTTTCTGGGGCGTGCAAGCCGTGTTCGAGCACACCAAGGGAGTTATTTCCGCCACTTCCGGCTACTCGGGCGGTTTCGTAAAAGACCCGAGCTATGAAACGGTAAGCATGGGCGTTACCGGCCACGCGGAATCCGTCAGCGTGGTCTATGACGCTTCGCAAATCTCCTACGGCCAGTTGCTCATGATCTACTTTTCGGTGGCCCACGATCCTACGCAGCTCAACCGCCAGGGACCGGATTCCGGCGCGCAATACCGCTCCTCGATTTTCTATACCGGCGAGGAGCAAAAACGCATTGCCGAAGCCTACGTGGCGCAGCTCACGGCTGCCAAGATCTACAATCGGCCCATCGTCACCAAAATTGTGGCCTTCGCGGCCTTTTATCCGGCGGAGGACTATCACCAGGACTACCTGAAGCACCATCCCGACAATCCTTACATTCAGATCAACGACCTGCCCAAGCTCGAGGAGCTGAAGCGCCAGTTTCCCGGCCTCTACCGTAACGACTAACCTCGCGGGTTGTGGCCGCCGGCGCAATCCTCCCGGCCGTTCGCTGGGGCGGGGCCTCTACTGCTGCTTTGGCCACAGGTCATGACTCCCGGCCATGCTCGCGTTATAGTGGTAGCCGGGTCATCCGCGCGCAGTAAATCCTATTCCGCCAGAGGAGTTTACAGTGAGATCGATCGCCAGGATCAGCATGCTGCTCGGCTGCCTAAGTGTTTCCGCCGTGGCGCAGGACAGTCACAGTCACGTATCCAGCAAACAAGTCCTCGTGGACATCAAAAACGCGCAAGGGGAAAGCGTGGGCACAGCCAGCCTCACGCCTTCTGCGGAGGGCGTGCGCTTCCGGCTGGACATCAAAAATCTTCCTCCGGGCCAGCACTCCCTGCACATCCATCAGAACGCAAAGTGCGATCCGCCGGATTTCAAGAGCGCCGGTCCGCATTTCAACGCCGCCAGCCATACCCAGGGCGGCACCATGTCCGGAGACATCCCGAATTTCTTCCTGATCGTCGGCGAGGACCACACCGCGCACGTCACCGTCGTAGCTCCCAACGTCACCATGGGCAGCGACGATCGCTCCGTGTTCAGCAACGGCGGCACGGCCATTGTGATTCATGCCGCGGAAGGTGGGGCGCCGGGCAATCCGGCCCGCATCGCCTGCGGCGTAATCACCAAACCCGAGTAGTTTTACCCGTCACGCGCGCAGAATCGCGGGCGCGAGCGCGGTGAGGAATCTGCTTTCCCCGGCGGTCTGGCGGGGGCCCAGATTCCTCCCTCTCGCAATCTGCGCCTGGCCCGGTTCTCCCGGCCCCGATTGACTCGCTTGAAACTTTGCGGTACTACTTCCCTGCGCACTCGTAACTTCCCTCCCTCTATTAGTGGCCTTACGTGCGCACACACAAACCCACAGGAGCTACTCTATGTCTAGCAAGGTACAACCCATCCCCGAAGGTTATCGCTCGGTTTCGCCAGCCATCACCTGCAGAAACGCCGCGAGCGCCATCGACTTTTACAAAAAGGTCCTGGGCGCCACGGTATTCACCCGCATGGACGGTCCCGGGGGTCTCATCATGCACGCCGAGCTGCAAATCGGAGATTCTCGAATCTTTATCTCCGATGAATTTCCCGGGATGTCCGAGGCTCCTCGCTCGGAAACGCCCGTGAGCGCCAAAGGCTTCGGCATTTTCGTTTACACCGAAGACGTCGATTCGACACTAGAACGCGCCATCGCTGCCGGCGCCCGCGTGGATATGCCGGTACAGGACATGTTCTGGGGCGACCGTTACGGAAAATTCACCGATCCGTTCGGACACAGCTGGGGGGTGGCCACCCACACCGAGGATGTCGCGCCCGAGGAAGTGCAGCGCCGCTCGGAAGCTTTCTCCCGGCAGATGGCGCAGTCTGCGGGAGCCTGAAGCCAGCGGCTTGGCAACAAACCGGCCCGGCATTCCGCTACCGCGGACGGCCGGGCGTTTTTATTCTCTGCCCGGCGTTAGCAGCTGCTCGAGACGCTTGACGAATATGAATTCCGCGGGATGCATTTTTTTCTCGGCGGCTTCGACGGTGAAAAAATTCGCGCGGTCAATCTCGGGGAACTCCTGCATCTTTCCGGATTTCGGAGGCCACTCAAGGCGAAAGGTGTTGCTTGCAAGGGCCGCCGGATCGCCGTCACCGCGAAAGGCCCAGGCCACCACGCGCTTGCCGCTCTTGTGAAACACGCTCCCCAGTTCAAGAAATGGTCCGTGCGGCTGCATGCCCGTCTCTTCCTGAAATTCCCGGCGCGCCGCGGCGAATTCGTCTTCCTCTTTTTCTATCCCGCCTTTCGGCACAAACCAGGCCCCGGCATCCTTGCGCGACCAGTACGGGCCGCCCAGATGCACGAGCAGCACCTCGAGGTGTTCCGCGCGCCTGCGGTACATCAGCAATCCGGCGCTGACTTTGCGGGCTTTTTTCTCCGGTTTTTCCGTGCTCATGGCCGCGCCTGGTGAATCGGCTTTCTCGATTGTAGAGACATTATCCTCGCCCTCTCAGGCTTTTTCCCGATGGCCATGGCTGGCCGTGCCGACGACGCTTGAAAGCGTTCAGCCCTGGCTCAATTCTTCTAGCGGGGAGCTTTTATGAAGTCCAAGGTAATTCTCGGGGTTCTAGTTCTTTCAGGCGCCTCCATGCCGGTCTCTCTGGTGACCTGCGCCGAATTGCCCGGCAGCACGCGGCAGCATCTCCGGGACCACTCGCCGGACGAAACTGCCAAGACCCGGGCCCTGACCGGCTGCCTCGTGCCGGGTGAGGACGCGAAGTCCTGCAACCTGCTTGCCGAGGACGGCAGCACCTGGGTATTGCGCGGCCAGTCGGCGTCGCTTCTACGCCACATCGGACAGACCGTTACCGTGACCGGCAAAGTCTGGTATGGCCAGATGGCGGAGGGCAAAAATTCCGCGGCTCCCGGCGCCGCACGCGGCCAGCTGACGGTTTCCGCCTTGCGCCGCGTTGGCGATAACTAGGAACCAAAGGTCTTCCGGGGGTCCTGTCGCGACTCACGGCCGAAAGTGGTGGGGAGCGGTGCTCCCCACTGTCAAAATCCCTCGAAAAGCTCGTTGGGCGGCCCGGTCTCCGGCGCGCAGGAAGCGCTGTTTTCTATCTGCCGGCGGGAACGGTAACCAGCGGCGATCCCGGCAGATGTTCCTTCTTCCAGCGCATGGCCGTGGCAATGCGCGTGCGCCCGCTCGGATGATCGAAGAAGATAATCTCTTCAAGCGGTGTGGGGCTCATTTTGCGGTATTCCCCGAGTTTCAGATCCACTTCGGCCTCGCCGTCGGGCTGCTCCGCGGCGTTCAACCCGAAAACGTCGGCTTCAAATTCCTGGGTGCGCACCGCGGAATTGAGCACCGGCGTAAACACAAAACTGAAAAGCGCGAGAAGCAGGGCCGCCAGCGGCAGTACCGCGACATCGCCAATTTCCCGCACCTTCCAGCCTTCACCCCAACGCCCGAGACACGTCCGCAACGCCCAGTTGAGGAAGGCAAACATGAGCAGGGCCACAAGGCCCAGGAACAAGGCGAACTTGTAACTGTGGTTCAGAACGTAATGCCCCATTTCATGGCCCATCACCACTTCAATTTCGGCCATCGAGCAGCGCCGCAGCAGATTGTCGTTCAGCGTGATGCGTTGCGTTCCGAGAAAACCGCTCACGTTGGCGCTGACGCGATTGGACTGCCGGGAAGCGTCCACCTCGTACACGTCCGTGGCGGGGATTCCGTTGGCGCGCGCCAGGCTGAGGATGGCATCGCGCACCGTGGCGTTTTCCAGCTTGGTGTAGGTGTTGAACAAGGGCAGAACATAGACCGGAGCGATCAACTGAATAAACAAAATCACCGCGATGCTTGCCGCCGCGGCCCACACCCACCAGTTCCGCCCGACCTTGCGCACGATGCCCATCACCAGGGCGATGAAAAGTGGCGTGGCGATCAGCGAGAGCGCCAGGCCGATCAGCTGTTCCTTGAACCAGGGCGCGAAGGTCTGATTGAGCAGCCCGTACTTGTGTTCGCGATAGTAGCCCTCGTAAATGCTCATGGGCGACGTCAACACAAATAAAACCAGCACGAACTGCAGGCCATAGAGGATAGACTGCAGCGGTTTAAGGCCCGTCAGGCGCTCTGCCAGCGCGCGCATGCGCCAGGAAACACCCGCGCTCAGCAGGAAAAGGAAGACCGCGGCGCTCAGCAGGAAATCCCAGAGAATCAGCCAATAGCCGCCCTCGAAGTAGGCATTGGAAGCGGCCCGCTGCGCTGCGGGAATCTTTGCCAGGTACGCTTCGGTCGCGGCGTCCGCGTCAAAGGTCGCGTAGGTTTCCCCGTTTACGCTTTGAATGGCCGGAGGATGGCTGGGCAGGTTGGCTTTCGGCAGATCCGCGGGTAAGGCGGTGCTCGCAGAATTGCTTTGCGCGCCTCCCGCCCGCGGATTGAAAGTGAACGCCAGGCCCACAAGCAGCGCAAAGCGCGCACTTGTTAAAATGCGGGTTCGCATGAACGCTCCTAAGCGATCGCTCGCTAGCCAGGTATACGGGCTGCCGGGCGCAAAAGTTTCTTCGATCGCCGTTCCCCACCGCGCGCCAGCGTTAAGAGCCGCCCCGGGCTCCCGCACGCCCCGCGCGACGGCCATCGGCCGCCCGTTCGCTTCCCGCCGGCTCTAGCGGTTAAACTGAGTTGTGCAGCTGCGCGGCTGGTTTCGCATTCTATTTCTCTATGACGTTGCCGAGGCCTTCGACCTCGGCAAAATCCAGGAACTCATCGGCACGCGCGGCGCACCCCTGCGCCATGTCTTTCCCCGCCGCTCTCCGCAGTACATGCACTTCGCCAACCCGCCGATCGAGGAAACAGGCGATCCGGTCAGACTGCCTTCGGGCGAGGAGCTGGCTTGCTCCATCAAGTACCACGCCTATGCCGTCGCCGTGGTGCAGCTCGATGTGCCCTTTTCAAGCGATTGGGCCGAGCTGATCGCCGAGGCTTCGCGCTGGATGGACTCTTTTGAACTCGAGCCGCTCGCCCGCGCGGCCCTAAATCGCCACCTCGAACGCGTGGGGCCGGCGGTCCTAAAACCGAATGCCGATTGGCTCGAAGAGAGTTACCTGATCATCAGCGTGCAGGCCGCTCTGCAACAGGACGGCACCACGCTTACCGGCGCGGAATTGCTCGCTGCGCACGGCAACGAGATTGCCCGCTTGGTACGCGGCGAGTCCGCGGCCCTCTCGCCCAAGGCCACCGAAGAGGCACTGCAGGGCAGTTTGTCTTATTACCCCGCCGATCTCGTGGTTATCGGCGCCTCCGCGGCCCTCGTTGTGGACGATTCCGATGACGCCGCAGCCACCGGCCAGGTGCTTGAATTTGCCAAAATGCAATTGCTGGAGTTCCGCTACTACGACCGGCTGATGAGCAAACTGCTTTCCGACGTTTACGACATGCTGGAGCGCAAACGCAACGTTTTGCTGGCCCGCTGGAGCCTGCCGCGCGAGGCGCACAGCGTCAATGCCATCCGCCTGGACGTCATGGAACTGACCGAGCGCATCGACAATTCGATCAAGTTCGTCAGCGACATTTATTACGCGCGCGTTTATCACCTGGCTTCGACGCGCATCGGATTGCCCGACTATCGCAACCTGGTGGATGAAAAATTGCGCGCCGTGGGCGAAATGTACGATTTCATGATGGATCAGTTCAACGACGCACGCTCTTTCGTGATCGAATTGGGCATCGCCATCCTGGCCCTGCTCGACGTGGTTTTGCTGCTCCGGGGAAGATAAATTTCCCGTTGCCGCGGCCTGGGGAAAATGTCTTGAAGCGTCCCCGCTCCGGGCGTCTTACTGTCCGAGCGCCAGGGGATTGGCGTTCAGCACGCGCGTCAAATCTGTGGCAATTTTCTCGGCCGTCCTGGTCAGCTGCTCTTCGGAAGGGTCGCGATCGAGTTCATAGCGCGAAACCGGCGCGTAGGCGCTGACGGAAATCGCCGGCCCGAGCGTTCCAACCGGCAGCGGGCCCACCACCTGGTACAGGGCTTGTTCGGGCTTGGAGAGATTTCCCACGCCGACAAACAGCAGCATTTTAGGATCCGTGGCCGTGCCCCCGAACATCACCCGCCGCAGCCCCGCGCTCGGATCGGCCTGCGCGAATACGCCGTGGATCACCACGCCATTTTCCGGGCGGGCCGCGGAGTTGCGCAAGCGCTTCACGGTATAGCCTGCCTGCTGCAGGACCTTTACCAGCGTTGTCGACGTAAGCTCGACGAGCTTGGCGGCCTGCACGCGTGGCGAGTCCTCCGGCGGGCCATCGGATTTGGGCGTCTCTGCTTTTTGCGAGTCCGCAGCTTGCCCATCCGCGCGCGGCGTTAGGGAGTCCTCGCCGTCGGCGGCCGCGGGATCCGCCGCGGCCGGTGCGTTCGCCGTTGTGGCGCTCGAAACGGCCGGCGCACCCGGGGTGCCGCTCGAACCTGACGCGGGCGCTGCGCCCGCAGCTCCGGCCGTGCCTCCCGCCGCTTGCGCGTTCGCTGCCAGGGCCCGGCGGCTTGCCGGCCGCACCGTGCCCGGAGCATCGGTCGCCCCGATATCGAAATCGGAGACGTACACCACCAGCGATTTATTTGGAAAAGCGTCGCCCGAGGGCGCTTGCGAAAATGCCGCGGCGCGTTTCTCCGCGGCCGGCGGCGAAGCCTCTGACGGCAGGGCAGCGGCCACGGCCATGATGGTAAGGAGCGGAAGGAACTTCATCACGGGCCTCTTAAAGAACGGAGATTACGCGGGTCGAAGCGCACTTTGAGCATGCCACAGTCGGGCCGCGAGATGGCCTGGCGCGCATGGCGTACGTTCCGGAAGCACACTGCACGGCCGCCCAGCGGAAATCGTCATCGCTCGGCGGACACTTGGCCGAGGCAACGAGTCTCTGGTCGCGGGGTTCAGGCGCCGCGTTTTCGCCTTTTGCTTCGGCGCTTGCGCCCGCCAGTTTTCCTGGCCGCGCGTTTCTTGCCTTCGGCGGTTCTAGCCCGGGGGGCTCCGGGCGCCGCGCCTCCCTTGGGTGTGCCGGCGAGCGATTGCCGGGTCTTTATCGGGAGTTTCGCAACGACCAGGTCGTAGGACCTGCGGATCAGCCCGCTCAGTTCCTGGCGGCCGAGAGCATCGCGCGTTTCTAGCGCAATCCACTGCGCCCGCGCCATATACGGCGCGGGAATGATGTCCGGCCGTTCGGTCAATTCGTAAAAACGTTCCGGGTCGGTTTTAAACGACAGCCACACCGGCGCAGGCTCAAGCACCGTGTGCGCGAACATCTTCCCGGCCACCTTAAAGGTCAGGTCGCTGCCCCAGATGACGTGTTCGCTCGCGCCGGGCAGCGACAGGCAAAGTTCCCGCACCCATTCCGGATTCATGCGGGCAGTCTAGCTACCACGGGTCCCCGAGAGCAAGCGGCGTTTTCCTGCACTCTGCGGACCCCGGGGCTCCCTTCGGCTCTTTCCGAACAATGTGGTAGAGTGTCGCGCAAGTAGAGACCAAAAGAGCAGCCGGTAGAACCTGGTAAAGCCAAGCAAGGAGGCTTCATGGATACCTCAGGCACGGCCCGTAGCGCGCCACACCCGACCCCCGCGTCGCTCATACGCAAATGGTTCGACGAAGTCTGGAACGCCGGGCGAGCGGAGAGCATCGACGAACTTTTTCCCGCGCATGCGGTGATGTGGGGCGCGGGGCGTCCCGAGATTCCGTCCGAGGGCCCCGCCGAATTCAAGAAGTTTTATCACGCCATGCGCGCCGCCTGCCCGGACATCCACGTGACCCTCGAAAAGGTGGTAGAGGAAGGCGACACCGCGTTCGGGCGCTGGACCGCCACGCTCACACACACCGGAGAGGGCCTCGGGATCGCTCCGACCGGGCGCGCCCTGAAGGTCTGCGGCATGTCCGCCCTGCGCGTTCAGGGCGGCGAAATTGTGGAAGGCTGGAACAACTGGGATCAGATCGGCTTGGCGCGACAATTGGGCATTCTCGGCGGCCAGGCCGCGGAACTCTTCGGCTAAGGAGCGGCAAAGCGTTTTGCCGGGCAAGCGCAGTGCGGGAGGCAGGTCGCGATCATGAGCCGCAGGGTCATCGTCTATCTGGTCGTGGTACTCGCTTGGCTTCTTGGCTTGGCCCGCATGCCGCGCGGGCTGGCTCAGAGCTCCGCGCCGCCCGCGCAGGCGCTCGCGGCGCTGAAGCCCGAGACCCAGCAGTTGCTCGATGCCGGCGAGAAAAGTTTGGCCGCAAATCATTTTGACGAAGCCGTCAAGAATTTCAAGAAGGCCATCAAGGCGGAGAACGAGAAATGCTCCCACTGCTACGTGAAACTCGCCGCAGCACAGGAGCTCGGGAACGATCCGCAAGCCGCGCTGGCCAGCTCGGCCAAAGCCATTGCTACCGCCACCGATGATGCGGCCCGCGCGGAAGCCCATTCCGGGCGGGGCGACGTGCTGGTGGCCACGGGAGACTCTAAGCGCCTCAGGGAAGCCCAGGCGGAATATCAATCCGCAATACAACTGGATCCTTCCATCGCGGAGTACCACCTGCGATTGGCCGTCGCCCTGATGAAGCAATCCGAGGATTCCGAGGGCCAGCAGGAAATCGCGGCCTACTTCAAACTCGCGCCCGGCGGGAAATACGCAGGTTATGCCCAGCGCCTCAAAGACAATCCCCGCAGGGCGCGCGAGAACTATGCTCCGGACTTCCAGCTGACCACCATCAAGGGCCAGACCTTCGCGTCCGGGGATTTCCGCGGAAGAGTCGTGGTCCTCGATTTCTGGGCGACGTGGTGCCCGCCTTGCAGGGCTTCGGTCGGCGAAATCAGGGAGCTCACCAGGAAATATCCGAGCGACAAGGTCGTGGTTCTCAGCGTGAGCGCCGACAAGGACGATGCCAAATGGCGCGAATTTGTCCAGCAAAAGAACATGGACTGGCTGCAATATCGCGACGCCGACGAACACGTGCTGAAAACCATGGGCGTGCACGCCTTCCCGACCTACATCGTCATCGACACCGAAGGAATCATTCGCGATCGCATCGTGGGGGAAAATCCCCAGCAGACCATCGTGGGGCGACTGAAAGACCAGCTGGCCAAGATGCTTCCGCAAGGGTGACCCGCGCACGCCCTTAGCCGGCAGCCCGGTGTTGCCGAGGCCAGCGCCCGCATTTCCCTCTTGGCCTCGCGCAGGCGTACCATTTGATCTGTGGTTAGGGAGTCATGCAATATGCCATACAATTCGCACCAGCGAGCCGCAGAACTACACGAACAAGCCGCGCACGCGCACCGCGCCGCGGCGGTGAGCCACGCAAAAGAAGATCACCAGACCGGCCACGAGCACTCCAGGCAGGCCATGGAATACGCAAGGCAAGCCCACGAAGCATCGCAAGGGGCCTTTGAGAAGTCCCTGGCGCACTCGGGAAAGCCTTGAGGCGCGGCCTCCGCGCGGCTTTTGCGCTTCTGCCGTTGGCGATGAGCCTCGCAAGTCCGCTTACGGCCCGAGCTCGGGCTCGAGCCAACCGGTGATGGCCTGATCCAGGCGGTCGAGTTTTCCCGCAAAGAAATGGTCGGCCCCGGCCACCTCGAGGAAAACATTTTCGCCGGGTAAGGTGGCCACCAGATCGCGCGCCTTGCCCACCTCGCCGTACACGTCGCTCGACCCCTGCACGAAGAGCTTGGCTTTGGCGCAGCGCGTCAGAAACGAAAAATCGCAATTATTTACCGGGATGCCGAGCCCGATCAGCCGCGCGACGCGGGGATCCTCGCAGCCGACGCCGAGCCCGACCCAGGAACCGAAACTGAATCCCGCCAGCAAGAGTTGTGCGGCGGGAAATTCCGCGGAGAGAAAATCGAGCGCCGCGCGAACGTCTCCTCGCTCGCCCTGCCCGCGGTCGTGGGTTCCTTCGCTCAAACCCGCGCCGCGAAAGTTGAAGCGTAGTACTGGGAAGCCTAGGGCGCTGAGCGACTTGGTGGCCTGGTAGGCCACTTTGTTGTGCATGGTCCCGCCAAATAAGGGATGGGGATGGCACACTGCGGCGGCCCAGCGCGGGGCCGCGCGGGACGCGCCTTCTGCCGCTTCCCGCGCGGGCGTCCAGAGAATCGCTTCGAGCCGGCCGGCCGGGCCGGTGAGAAAAAAATTGCGCGAGTCGTGAGCGGCGCTCATCGGTCAACCGGGGCGGGCTGCATGCTTGGGCGCCATGGTCGGAGTCCAAACCAGAGTGTACGCTAGGCGCGCAGGAACTCTGAAGTTTTCGCAAGCCGCGCGGCCATCCGCCCGCGAAAATCGGCGCTCAAAATACTGCAGGTACGCAAGGGTTAGCACCTCGTACTAGGACAAAAATCTTGGATTTTCGCGTTGCAGTTTGCGCAAGCCGATGTTAATTTTCAGCCAGTTCACGACAGCCTTGGGGGACGAATGAGTACTGGAGCGGAGCGCCGCGAAGCTCGGCGATTCACGATGAGTCTGCCCTTGCGCGTGCTGGGCGGTCCGCGCAGCGGGAAGGAGATTGAAACCGAAACGCGCGACGTGAGCTACCGCGGTTTATATTTTATCTCCGAGAATGAATTCGAGGCCGGCAAAGCGATTCACTTCGTGATTACTCTGCCGGAAAATGTAACCGGCGGCGACGTAAAGATACGCTGCCAGGGCGAAGTCGTGCGCGTAGAGCCCGGCGTCAATGGCCGGCGAGGGGTAGCCGCCAAAATCGAGCATTACGAGTTTGTTCCCACCGTTTCCATGGTCTAAGCAAGCTTCTTTAAAGCCGCGAGCCTTTTCCTTCGCCCGGCCCGGCATCGCGGGCGGGTGGCCTGCTCCTCGGGGGCGCTTCGGTGTACGCTGTTAGGGCCCGAGGGCGGGGTCGAGGAGTGCCGCATGTATCACTACGACGCTAAAATCGCGCTCGAAGAATTGCAGGAAGAAGCGCTGCTGCCGCATCCGGTAAAGTTGCGGGACATGATTCTGCGCACCAAACTCGCTCCCGCGGACGCGCAACTGCTCAATCACGACTTTCAGGAGTACCTGACGCGCTTCGGCGAACTGCAGCGCACCGCGCGCAGCGTGCTCGAGAAACTCGCCGCAGGCCAGCCGAAAGCCACCCTGTAGCGCGCGCCGCATGATCCTGCGCCTCAACGCCAAACCCCGTGTGCTGCTGCTCTCGGCCTCTTCCGGGGCCGGGCATGTGCGCGCGGCGCAGGCGCTTGAAAAAAGTTTCCGCGCGCGCGGCGATTGCCTTGTTGAACACGCCGATGCCATGAATTACGTCAGCAAACTTTTCCAGAATATCTACGAGAAGGCCTACATCACCATGGTGCGGCGCGCCCCGGGGGTCATGGGCATGCTCTACGACAGCACCGACCAGCCCTGGCAGCATGAAAGCCGCCGGCTGGCGCTCGACCGCCTGAATACCAAGCCCATGATCGAGCTGCTCGACCAGGTGCAGCCGGACCTCTGCGTGGCTACGCATTTCCTGCCCGCGGAAATCATTGCCTGGCTGATCGCCAAGAAAAAACTGCGCGCGCGCAATGCCATTGTGATCACCGATTACGATGTGCACGCCATGTGGCTGTGCCGAACGGTGGACCGTTATTTCGTGGCCCTCCCCGAAGCGGCCGAATACCTCGCGCACATCGGCGTGTCGCGCGACAAGGTGCGCGTGACGGGCATCCCGGTGGACCCCGCCTTTGCGCAACCCCTCGATCAGAGGGAGGCGCGCAACTATTTCGGGCTGGACCCCGAGGCACCGACCATTCTCATGGCCGCCGGAGGTTACGGGGTCGGCCCGGTCGAACAGTTGGTGGGATCGCTGCTCGGATTGCAGCGGCCGTGGCAAGTGCTGGCGATCGCGGGCAAAGGCGATAAGGTCCGCCGCAAGCTGGAGAAAATGGTCGAGGCTGCCGGGAAACTGCCGAGCGGCCTGGCGCGCCTGCGCGTCGTGGGCTTCACCACGGAAATGGACCGTTATATGGCTGCCGCGGACCTACTGGTCGGCAAAGCCGGCGGGCTGACGAGTTCTGAGGCCATGTCGCGCGGCCTGCCCATGGTCCTCATCGAGCCCATCCCCGGACAGGAAGAGCGCAACGCCGATCATCTGCTCGAAGCCGGCGCGGCCATCCGCTGTAATAACCTGCCCGCGGCGGCTTGGAAGATTGCGGCGCTGCTCAGTGACGAACCGCGCATGGAGCGCATGCGCTCAGCCGCGCGGTCGATGGGCCGGCCGCACGCCGCGGCAAGCATCGCGGAAGACGCGCTCCGGCTGGTAGACTAAACGAGTGGGCTTGCGCGGAATTCCGGCAAGCGGGAAAAAATAATCTTTGGGGCCGAAACACTTCCGTCCAACTAGGATCAATGCGACGAAATACTTTGCTGATTGATGCGGACGATACGCTGTGGGAAAACAACGTATTTTTCGAGAATCTGATCGAAGATTTTATCACCATGGTCGAGCCGTGCGGTTACGCTCGCGCCTATATCCGCCATATCCTGAACGAGACGGAGCGGAAAAACATCCGCCAGTACGGCTACGGCGTGCGCTGCTTCGGGCGTTCGCTTGAAGAAACGTACTTGAAGCTGGCAGAGCACATGGCCAAGCGGGAAACCCTGGCGCAAATTCACGAGCGCGTGGTGGACCTTGAGCGCACCCCGCCGAAAATCCTGGATGGCGTTCCCGACACCCTGGCGTATCTGACGCAGCGTCACCGCCTGATTCTCTTCACCAAAGGCGAGCCCGCGGAACAAGCCGCTAAAGTCGAGCGCTCCGGTTTGCAGGGATTTTTCGAGTTCATCGAGATCGTGCCGGAAAAGGATCACGAGACCTACGGAAACCTGGTGAAAAAACACAAAATCGTGAAGGCCCTCGGCTGGATGATCGGCAACAGCCCGCGCAGCGATATCAACCCGGCGATGAAAATCGGCTTGAACGCGGTGTACATTCCGCACCAGCATACCTGGCAACTCGAGCACGAGCCGGTGATGGCGGGCGCAGGCAAGCTGGTGATCCTGCCGGGTTTTCGCGAACTGCGCGCGCATTTCTAGGGGCGGCGAAGCCCTTCGCGCGGCCCAAATTGGCCGTTGCGCACCGCGCGAGACTCGTCGACCATTCCTCGTGCGGGTCTTCAGAGCGGGTGCTCAGCACCGCGCTCAAGGCCTTCTTTAGAAGGGTACGATCCGGAGGAAAACCATGGCCAGCATTGCCGCTCCTGTGCGCACCGATTGGCGCAAAGAATGGTTTGAGATGGAAGACGGGGTGTACCTGAACACCGCCATGCAATCGGCCATGCCCAAGGTGGCGGTTCGCGCGGTGCAGGAGGCCGTCGAGGGGAAAAAGTTTCCCTACCGCATGTCGCAGGTCGCGCACTTCGAGGTGCCCGTGCGCGTGCGCGCGGCCATCGCTCGGTTGATTGGCGCGCAGCCGGAGGAGATTGCCTTAACAACCGGGGCAAGTTCGGGGCTGGCGGCCCTGGCGTACGGGCTGGCCTGGAAGCCCGGCGATGAGATCGTGACCGCTCTCGGGGAGTTTCCTTTGCAGTATGCCACGTGGCGTCCCATGCGCGAGCGCGAAGGCGTGACCCTCGCCATCGTGAAGCCCAGCGCGCGATTTATTACCGCGGAGGATTTGATCGCGGCGCTGACGCCCAAGACCCGGCTGGTGTCCGTGAGCATGGTGCGCTTTGACGATGCTTCGCTGCTAGATGTCGCCAAGCTCGGCGCCGCCTGTCGTCAACAGGGCACGCTGCTGGCGGTCGATGCCAGCCAGTGCTGCGGAGCGATTCCTATCGATGTCAGAACCCTGGGGGCCGACGTGCTTACGGCCGCGGCCTACAAGTGGCTGCTCGGCCCGTATGGCACGGGATTTTTCTGGGCCAGTCCCGAACTGACCAGGACTTTGCGGCCTGGTCCCTTCTACTGGCAGAGCATCGATGGCATGGACACCCGGCACTCGGCTTTGCTCAATCTTGCCGATGCCAGGCCGGTGGCCGGTTCGCGGCGATGGGATTCGGCGGAAACGGCCAGCTACCTGAATCTGGCGGCGCTTGAGGCTTCGCTGACGCTTGTGGAGCAGATCGGCGTGCCCAGCGTGGCTGCCTATACGCGCGGATTGATCGATTACATGTACGAGCGGCTGCCCAAGGATCGCTGCGTGCCTTCCAGTCCCGTCGACGCAGCGCGGCGCGGGCCGTATGGCTGCTTTTCGGGAAGGACTCCGGAGAAGACCTCGGAGATTTACGCGCAGTTGACCAGGGAAAATGTGTTCGTAAGCCTGCGCGAAGGAAATATCCGCGTGGCGCCGTACGTTTTCAACACCGAGCGCGATATCGACCGGCTCATCAGCGTGACCACCGCGACGTTTAGCGGCTGAAGCTACTGCGCGGCGGCCGCCTGTTCGCGGCTAAAGCCGCAAGGGACGATAATTGCAAAGCGAGCAACCCCCCGAAGGGCAAACAGGGACCGCGAAGCGTAATGCGTCCGCGCGGAATTTTCGCCGGCGTTGATTTACTGGCGCGGCGCGGCGTGGAAAGGGATGTGCACGATGGCTTCGAGTTCTACGGGAGCATCCTGGCGCGAGGCCGGACGGAATTTCCATTGCGTTAGCGCGCTCATGGAATTGGCGTCGAGGACTTGGTCGAGGCCGCGGACCACCTGTATGCTGTCGATCGAACCGTCCTTGCGAATCACTCCATAGAGAACGATCTCGCCTTCAACACGGTCGGCAGCCAGCGTTGGCGGATACTCCGGATCCACTTTCTTGACCAGCACCGGGGCGGCAAGATCCGTGGCAATCAGGTGGGAGCCATCGGTGCGCATCTCAGAAAAATTCAGGATCCAGCTCCCCGTCGCGCTGTTGAGGTTGGGCATGTTGACGTGCAGGGTGTAAATCTTTTTCGAACCCAGCAACTGCTCCGGCTTGGCGCCGGGAGCGAGTGCCGCGAAGTTCGGCGGACCCGTGCGGGCTTGCGTTTCCTCCGCTTCGGCGCGCGTGGGCCGGTGCGTCAACATATCGTGCGGCGAGGCCAGGCTGAGTTTGGGCATGGCGCTTCGCAACCCTCCTGGAGGCGTGCCGCCTGCTCCTGCCATGGTGTTCTTGGCCACCGGATTTCCGCCGCTGATGCTGACGGTTGCCGCGCTGCTGGCATTGCCGGCGCCCGCTCCGGTGTTTTCTCCCGATGCGGTGTTCCCGGGCGCCACACCGGAAGCGCCGGGCTGGCCTTCGGGCGACATGGCAACGCGGGCGGTCAGGCTGCCCTGCGGAGCGACGATATTCGCCGCGGGTGGCGCGGGCGTGGCGGAGAGCGCGATCAAGGTTGCAGGGGAGTTTCCGCCGGAAGCCGTGCGGGCCTCAGAAAGTTCCGGAGCGATGCTCGGATCGCCAGATTGCGCACGCTGCGCAAGACGCGGCGCGGCGCCGGCGTTCAGCGCCAGTTTCGGACGCGCCGGCCCGCTGGCTGCGGCCTGAATGGTAAGATCCGCCGGCCGCTCTAGAACCGGGATGTCGGTTGGAGGAGCGACGGTGGCGGTGGCCAGGCGGTGTTCGCGGGGGCGAAGCTTCGCGAGCGTTTGCTCGTCGATCTCCATCCTCGGCTTGGCCGGCTGCGCGGACTGCTGCAGCTCGACGATGTTCGGAAGACTCGGCAAAATCTTGGGCGCGACCGCGGGGGCCGCGGGACTAAGGAGCGTTTGCCGCGGGTGCGTGGGATGCGCGGCATCGGTGAAGATGCGCTGGCGCGGATGGAAGGCCACGGTCTCCGCCGCCGGCGTGGCGTTGCGATCCCGCGCCGCCTTGCTGCGCGCGACCGGCTGGCCATGGGCGCTCGATAGATGGAGCGCGGGCAAATCGTCGATGGGGCCAGACCAGGTGAGCTCGGTATTGTCGAACGCCGGATTGTGGTGGACGGCCCTGAGC
>JBEKSZ010000034.1:0-34457 GCA_049516615.1 Candidatus Acidiferrum sp.
GGCTTGCTGTCATCGAGCGGCAAGCGCTTGAGTTGCGTGAGCAGTTTGTCCTGATTGGCAGTAAAACCGGGGCCTTCGTGAAAAACTTGATCGAAGCGGCAGACCGAGGCTTCGTCGGAAACGCTCATGCCCGCCACGATGGACTGAATGCTCGATTCCACCTGGTCGGCAACTTTGGCCTTCAGATCATTATCGATGAGCACAACCATGGAGATGGGAAATGCCGCGTCGCTGAAGTTCGAGATTTTCTGTTCGATGTTGTCCTCAAAAATCCGGAATTCATCGCGGTGCAGGTCCGGGACCAGGCGGCCTGCACGATCCTTCACCGTCACCGGGACGGTCACGGTCGCGGTGGTGACCACGATGACGCCCTGGCGGCCCGGCTTCGGGGGAACCTGCGGCGGAGCCTGCCCCGGCGGCGGCGGGGCAGGCTTCCCATCTTGTGTGGCGCCCCCTGCGGCGGCCGTTCCGCTCACCGACCCGTCGGAACCAGGCTTGGGATTCTGCGGAGGCGACTGCGCCGACGCGGGAAGTGCGTGGAAGGCGGTGAGCGCGCCGCAAATCAGCAGGGTTCCCGGAAGCACAGCGATTTTTCGTAGACTTTTCATAGCCCTCGGAGTAAGACTTCTTGTCGAGATTTCAGCGGCGCTCGGCCATCGCGCCATGCTTCCTTAGTTACATGACCGTCGTCACGCGACGGTCATCGCGCGGGAAACTGCCACGCATCCCGCGCGCCCAGTGGCGGCATCTTAAGTGCCGAAGCAACGTGCCTCAATAGCCCGGCGACCACTTCGCTTATCCACCGTCGGGTATCTATGGTCTAGGAAAGTATACATGCGTTCCGCAAAAAACCTTTTGATGCAATTGGCGCTCGGAGCGGTTGCCGTGGCGTTGGTGGGCGCAGCGGCGATGCCGGCGTGCGCACAAGATCCGGCGGGACAGACAACTGGGCAGGGCGCGGGACAGGCTCCCCAGGCCGGCCCCATCAGGTCCCAGGTAAATTTGGTGAACGTCTTCGCCACGGTGCGCGACAAAAACAAGAAGATCATGGCCGACCTGAAGCAGGAAGATTTCAAGATTAGCGAAGATAACCAGGACCAGAAGATCGCGTTTTTTACCAAAGAATCCACACTGCCCATTACCCTGGCGATGCTGCTGGATACTTCGGGCAGCGAACAATTCATGATCGGAGGCATTCAAGAGGCCGGCAGCCGGTTCCTCGAGCGCGTCTTGCGCAAGGGCGATGAAGCGCTGGTAATGTCCTTCGATACCGATGTCGACTTGCTCTCCGATTTCACCGACGATCGCGCGATTCTGGACCGCGCGGTGCACCGCGCACGCATCAACACCCCGGGTGGCGGCATGATCGCGGGAAACCCCGGACCGATCGGGAACCAGAACCAGCCGGGCACGACGCTCTACGACGCCATCTATCTGGCGTGCGGCGAAAAACTGAACACCGAAGCCGGGCGCAAGGCGATCGTGATCGTCACCGACGCGCAGGATGAAGGCAGCCGCGTGAAAATCGAAGAGGCCATCGAATCTGCGCAACGCACGGATACGGTAATTCACATTCTGCTGGTGGCCGACCCGCACTATGGCGCCAATGTGGGGGCCGCGAAGCGCTTGACCGAGGAAACCGGCGGCCGCGTGATTTCCGTCTCATCGGAAAAGAAATTGGCGCAGGCCTTCGATGAGATCTCCGAGGAACTGCGCAGCCAGTACATGCTGGGGTACTACCCGACCAACGGCGCGCGCGACGGCAAGTTCCGGAAGATCAAGGTGGAAACCGCGGATCACGACTACAAGGTGCTGGCACGCAAGGGCTACTACGCACCGAAGGAATAGGCGTCCCGGGCGATCAGGGGCGCGGCCGCACCACTCTTCCTCCCATGATGGCCTTTGGGCCGGCGGGCCCGGGGCCCGCTTCCATGCTTACTTCCTTCACCTGGGTTTCGTTATCGGGCTTGCGAGCCGCCGGCGTGTACCTCTAACCAGCCTCTCTGCGATTGCAATCTGTTTCCCTGATTCCCGGGTTCCGCGCGAGCCATTTGCCGGAGCGGAGCATCAAGAACTACGCCCGGTCGCATACGTTGACCGGATATGGGGTTGCGATTACCATCGTGGTCTAAAGAAAACCTGTGATCAACGAGAGCATCGCTCACTATAAAGTCCTGCGGAGAATTGGCAGCGGCGGCATGGGTGTGGTGTACGAGGCCGAGGATACGAAACTCGGGCGGCTCGTGGCGCTTAAATTTCTCCCCGAAGAGGCAGATCGCGAACTGCAAGCCAAGGAGCGCTTCCTGCGCGAAGCGCGCTCGGCTTCGGCGCTGAACCATCCGGGAATTTGCACGATTTACGCCATCGACGATCATCAAGGCGAGACCTTCATCGCGATGGAGTTGCTCGAAGGTGAATCGCTCGACAAAGTGCTGGCGGCGGGGCCGTGTGCCATTCCCCGAACCGTGGAGATAGGCGTTCAGCTGGCGGACGCCCTGGACGCGGCGCACAAAAAAGGCATCGTGCACCGGGACATCAAGCCCGGCAATATTTTTGTAACCGATCGCGGGACGGTGAAGATTCTGGATTTTGGCTTGGCAAAGCTGATCGTAAAGCATGACGAATCCCTGCAGGGAGACACCCTAAGCGACCTCGGCCCGCAGTTGCTGACCAGTCCAGGAACGGCGGTGGGCACGATCGCCTACATGTCTCCGGAACAGGCGCGCGGGCAGGAACTGGACGGGCGCACGGATTTATTCTCGCTGGGCGCGGTGCTGTATCAGATGGTGACGGGCAAGCACCCCTTCCCTGGGACGACCAGCGCGGTGGTTTTCGACAACATCCTGCACAACGCTCCGACTGCGCCGCTTCTCCTGCGCCCCGGAGTACCCCCCGAACTTGAGCGCATTCTGAACAAAGCGCTCGAGAAAGACCCGGATCTGCGTTATCAGGTGGCGGCGGAATTGCGTGCGGACCTGAAACGACTGCAACGCGAACTGGAGCCCGGGCGGTCGCCATCCGGTTCGTCGCAGGTGGTGGCTGCGGCGGGGCCGGCGAGCACGCCGTCGCAGGTCCGCCAAGAGCCTGCCGCGCTGAGCGCCAGCCATGCCGCGCAGGCGCCGACGACCACGAGCAGTTCCGCGCTGCTGCGGGCCGCCAGCGAGAACAAATTTGGCAGCGGATTATTCTTGGCTATCGCGGCGGTGGTGTTGCTGGCGGCGGGATTCGGGATCTATACCCTGGTGCAACGGACGCATCATGTGCCGTTTGAGAAAATCTCCTTCGAAAATTTGACCAACAACGGAAAAGTGTCGCGCGCAGCGTTGTCGCCGGACGGCAAATATCTCTTGCACGTCATGCAACAGGAAGGCTCGCAATCGCTTTGGCTGCGGCACATTCCGACGGGCAGCAATACACAAGTCGTGGCAGCGTTGGCGACGCGCTACACCGGGCTGACGTTTTCGCCGGACGGAAATTATATTTATTTCGTGCGTCGCGATGAATCGGACGAGGACATCGACTCGCTATACAGCTCCCCGGTGCTGGGCGGAACGCCGCGCCTGGTGCTCAACGACATCGACAGCCCGATCGCATTTGCGCCGGATGGGCAAAAATTCGCGTATCTCCACCAACATGGAAACTCGCTGGCGACGGATCTTTTTGTGGCCCATAGCGACGGAACACCAGACCACGCGATTTTCGAGCATCGCCCGGTAAGAACGGACAGCGAGACGCTGGCCTGGTCGCCCGACGGGAAAACGATTGTGATTCCCGTTACGCAGCCAACGGACAAGGATCTTTCGGCCTATATGGCGATCGATGTGAGCACCGGGAAGACCAGCTTTCTCGGGATGGCCAAGGACCGGCTGCTTTACGAACCATCGTGGTTCCCCGATGGGCAAAGCATTTTGACCAGCGTAAGCACCAGCGATACGGGATTTCAACGCCACCAGATCGGCGTGATTTCCTATCCCGACGGGGCATTCCGGCAGTTGACCAACGACACCACGAATTACTCGCACGCAACGCTGGCCGCCGACGGAAAAAGCGTCGTGGCGATTCAATTTACGCCGGATTATCAGGTGCAAACCGCGGCCATGAGCGGGCCGGATGAGGTGCACCGCATCAGTCTTTCGTCGAACATCTCGATTTGGGGCTGGAACTGGGCCGAAGGCGGACGCGTGCTGGTGTCGCAAGGACCGGATATCAAGCTGGTGGATCCGAACGGCGGTGAGACGGTGCTGCTCTCCGATGCCAAGCACCCCACGGCCAGCCTGGCTTCCTGCGCGGCGGGGCGTTACGTGGTGTTCCGGCCGATCGGCCGGGGCGGAACGGCGGACGTGAATTTATGGCGCATGGACGCGTCGGGAGCAAACCAAAAACAACTCACGTTCGGCTCCAATCAGAGTGCGCCGGTCTGCACCGGGGACGCAAAATGGGTGTACTACAGCGACCTTGCCGATAAATCCGGGGCGATCAAGCGCATAGCGATCGAAGGCGGCAATCCCGAGACGATTCGCGATGAAGGCGACAGCTTCTTTGCCGTGTCGCCCGACGGGAGAACGCTGCTGACTCTGGGTGTCCGCGACAGCGACCATCGCTTGTTGCTCAGGCTCGAATCGCTGGACGACCGCAAGGAACGCACGCTCGAAGCCGATCCGCGCGCGATACCCGGCCACAGGTTTATGCCGGACGGAAAGGGCCTGGCGTATATCGTCCGGGAAAAGGGCGTCGACAATCTTTGGGTGCAACCTCTTGATGGGTCGGCGAACCGGCAGTTGACGCGATTTAGCTCGGAACTGATTTCGTCGTTTGCGTTTTCGCCGGACGGCACGAGAGTGGCGTTTAATCGCGGGCACGCAGACTCCGACGCAATTTTGTTGCGGGACGCTGCGCGGTAGATCGCCTGGCGATGCGCCGGGCAGTTGGTCGCGAGCATCCCGGTTCGCGACGAAAAAGCAACTCCTTCGCGTTTTCCATCCATCGTCAAATTTGAAGAAAATCCGCAGGTGCCTGGACCTCGGGCGGGCTGCCGCGCAGCATTCCTCCGGCCGCTCCAGCATGACGCGGCGGCCCGACGAGCAGAGTTTTGACCGGGCGTCATACGGGCGCGCGGCTAACTGGGTTTGCGATCGCCTCCGGGCTGCGGCGCGGGCGCCGTTGCCGGAGGGGCGACGGGAGTGAAAGCCGGGTTGGGACGTGCGAAATAGCCCTGGCGGGCGCGGACTTGATAGCCCTTGTGTTCGGGGACTTCGATGCGGATTTTGTGGTAACGGCCGTCCAGGACGGAATTGGTGGGCGCGTAGGCCACGGAGTATTGATTGCGGAGCTCGTCGCCGATGTCCTGAAAGGATTGATCGAGGTCATCGACGCGATAGGGGAAAAACGCGCGGCCGCCGGTTTCGTCGGCCAGACTTTGCAGAATTTTGTCGGTGTCGGTGAGGTGATACTTCAGGCTGCCGCCGGTGGCTTCGTCTTTTTGCGTGGTGGAGATCCATTGCGTGTTGGTGCTGATGGTGTAGATGACGACGTCGGTGATCTGCGCCATCTGAATGGCTTCCGAGCGCGTGTGGACGGACAGATTATCGTCGCCGTCGCTGATGAGAATCATTACGCGGCGCACGACGTCGGGCTGGTCTCCGGGCGGGCGCGGAGGATGGCTAAGCTCTTTTTGGCACGCGGCGTAGATGGCATCGTAAATGGCGGTGCCGCCGCCCGCGCGGGTTTGCACAATTTGGTCGCGCAATTTTCCGGTGTCGCCAGTGAAAGCCTGGAGCACTTGCGGTTCGTCGTCGAAGGTCATGACGAAGGCTTCGTCTTTGTTGCGCCGCAGAACGCTGTAGAGAAAGCTGACCGAGGCGTCTTGCTCGAAGCGGAGGCGATCGCGAATGCTGTTGGAGGTGTCGAGCAGCATGCCGATGCGCAGGGGCAAGTCGGTTTGCTTGCTGAAGTAGCGGATTTGCTGAAGGACATTGTCGTCATAGACTTGAAAATCCGGCTTGTCGAGTTCGGGGACCAGCTTGTTGCGTCTGTTGAGGACGGTAAAGAGAACATCCACGAGGTTGACCGAGACGCGCGTGACGTTTGAACTTTGCGGAGAGGGCGTGTCCGGTGGTGGTGGAGGAGGTTGCTGGGCTCGCATCGCGCCGGATAGAAAAAGCAAAATGGCCACTGGGGAGATGAGCTTGCGTCGCATGTGTTCCGATTATAGGTAGGTGCCGAGAGCAGCGTCAATCGCGGCAGGGCCTTGCCCGGAGATCGCCGCGAGCTGGTAAAGAACATCGCGCAGCGTTTGCGGGAGCGCCGCGCGAACTTCGATCCACGCGCCGGTGCGGGGCTGGCGAAAGGAGAGTTTGGCGGCGTGAAGGAAATTACGTCCGAGGGATGGCAAGACGGTGTGTCCGACGTGCACGCGAGCGCTGGCGCCGTAGAGGGTGTCGCCCACCACGGGGTGTTTCAGCGCAGCGAAGTGAACGCGGATCTGGTGGGTGCGGCCGGTGTGCAGTTGCACTTCGAGCAGAGTGGTTTCCGCGATGCGCGCGAGAACTTGCCAGTCGGTGCGGGCTTCGCGGGCGTTTTGCAGGATGGCGCTGCGCTTGGTGGTCATGCGCGTGCGGCGCAGGGGATCGCGACTGATGGCCAGTTCGATGCGACCTTTTTCTTCCGCGAGCAATCCCTGGACTAAGGCGAGATAGGTTTTTTTCACCACGCGCAGGCGAAAATCTTCGGCGACCTTGGCGTGGGCGAAATCATTTTTCGCCACGAGAATGGCGCCGGAGGTGTCCTTGTCCAGGCGGTGGACGATGCCGGGACGCAGCAAGTCCGAGGACTGCGAAAGCCCCTGGCCGCGCCCGAGCAGGGCGTTGACGAGCGTTCCCGAAGGATTCCCCGCTCCGGCGTGCACGGTCATGCCCGCAGGTTTGTTGATGACCATGACGTCGCCATCCTCGTAGAGTACGTCGAGAGGAATATTTTCCGCTTGCGCGGTCAGGGGCGGGCGCGGCTGTTCCTCGACGCTGATGCGCTGCCCGTCGCGTACCCGCGAAGCACCTTTGGCGGCACGTCCTTCAACCAGCACCAAGCCCGCTTCGATCAATTCCTGGGCGCGCGTGCGACTGAGCTCCGGGCAATGCGCGGTAACGACGCGGTCGAGGCGTTCGCCGGCGTCTTGCGGGGCGGCGGTGAAAAAGGTTGTGCGCATGGCGGATGACTGAACCGCGTCAGACACTCTTGCGGGCCGGAGCTGGGTTGGCCCGCGAAACAAAAAGGACATCTAAAATCAGCAGCGCGGCCCCGATGGCGATGGCCGCATCCGCCACATTGAATGCCGGCCAGCGATAGGCGCCGAGCCAGACTTCAAAAAAATCCGTTACGCCGCCGTGCACGATACGGTCGGTGACGTTCCCGGTTGCGCCGCCGAGAAGCAATGCCAGCCCGGCGGCACTCAAGGCGCCACCGCTACGGCCCGCGACCAGCATCCAGGCGAGAACGGCGATAACGATCACGGAACCGCCGATCAGCGCGAAGCGGGTCCATTGCGAGGCGGAATCGGCGAGAACGCCGAAAGCGATGCCGGGGTTCTGGCTGTGCACCAGATAGATGAAATTGCTCACCACTTCGTGACGCCAGCCCTCGGCGGTTCTCGTTTCAAACCACGCTTTCGTGGCACGATCGGCAATGACCACGACCAGGGTAAGCCACAGCCAGCGGACGCGCACGGGCACGGTCATGCGGGCGCTCCGGCGCGGCGAGAAAATCGCGGCATTGATTGCGCGGTCACGCGTTTGCTGGAGCGGCCGTGTTCGCGTCGCTCTCGATTTCCTTCAGGGCCTCGGTGCAGCGTTCGCAGACGGTCGGGTAACGCAGGTTCTCGCCAACGCGGTTGGAATAGTTCCAGCAGCGCTCGCATTTTTGCCCGTCGGCTTTCTGCACGGTAACCTCAAGCGCGGCGCCAGAGTTTCCCGAGCCTACGCTGGGAATTTCCACCTGGGACACGATGAACAGGCCAGGCAAGGTAGCGAGATAGGGCCGCAACCTGGCCTTCAAGGCCAAGTCGCCGTTCAGCAGAATCTTGGCCTCCAGCCCGGAATTGATGAGTTTTTCCGTGCGGGCTCCTTCCAGTGCTTTGAGCACTTCGCTCCGGACCTTGGCGAGAAGCTCCCAGTTGGCGAGTTTGTCTGCGGGCAACCCGGTGCGCAAGGCGGTTTCCCCGGAAAACAGCGCGATGTGTACGCTGTCCGGATCGCTGGCGGTCTTCGGCAGATATTTCCAGATTTCTTCGGCGGTAAAGGTGAGAATCGGAGCGGCCAGGCGCACCAGCGCTCCGGTGATTTCGAGTACCGCGGTCTGCGCCGAGCGGCGCGACTTGCTGGCCGGAGCCTTGGTATACAGCCGGTCCTTCAGCAGGTCGTAGTAAAACGAACTGAGATCCACGACGCAATAATCGTGCAGCGCGTGATAGACGCGATGGAATTCGTAAGCGGCATACCATTCGCGACACTTGCGGACCAGGTCGGCGGTGCGCTCGAGCATCCAGCGATCGATTTCTTCCATTTCTTCGTGGGCCAGGGCATCGCCTTCAGGATCAAAGCCCGAGAGATTGCTCAATGCGAAACGGAAGGTGTTGCGAATTTTGCGGTACGCTTCGCTGAGCTGGGTCATCACGCGCTCGCTCATTTTCACGTCGGCTTGATATTCCTGCGAGGCCACCCACAAACGCAGCAAATCGGCGCCCCACTTTTCGCAAATGTCGGAAGGCAGCACCACGTTGCCGAGGGACTTGGACATCGGGCGGCCCTGCTCATCGAGCGTCCAGCCGTGGGTTACAACGCCCTTATAGGGGGCGCGGCCACGCACGCCGGTGGCGACCAGCAGTGAACTCTGGAACCAGCCGCGATACTGGTCCGGGCCTTCGAGATAGACGTCCGCGGGCCATTCCGCGCCCTGCAGCACCGCGAGATTCGATGAGCCGGAATCGAACCACACGTCCAGAATGTCGTTTTCCTTGCGCCATTTATTCGCGCCGCACGAACAGGTGGTTCCCGCGGGCAGCAACTCCTCGGCGGAATGTTCATACCAGGCGTCGGCGCCTTCTTTTTCAAACCATTTCAAGACCTTCCTCAGGGCCACGAAATCTTCGAGGCGCTTGCCGCAACCTTCGCAGTAAAAAACGATGATGGGCACACCCCAGAAGCGCTGCCGGGAGACGCACCAATCCGGCCGGCCCTGGACCATTTCATGGATGCGCTCTTCGCCCCATGCGGGAAACCACTTCACGCCGTGCACTTCGTTCATGGCCAATTGGCGCAGGGTGGTGCTGCCGCCGTGCGCGGTGCGGTCCAGATCGATGAACCACTGCTCCGTGGCGCGGAAAATTACCGGATTGTGGCAACGCCAGCAGTGCGGATAGGTGTGCTTGTAGTTGGCGTGGCCGAGCAGCGCACCGCGCTCAGCCAGCAACTTCACGATGATCGGATTTGCGGTAAAGACGTCCTGGCCTTTGTATTGCGGCAAGCCTTCAAGGTACACGCCGCGATCATCAATCGGCGCGGCGGTCTCCAGGCCGTATTTTTGCCCGGTGCGAAAATCGTCTGCGCCGTGGCCCGGGGCGGTGTGCACGATTCCGCTGCCCTGATCGAGCGTGACGTAGTCCGCGAGCAAGCCCGGCACTTGCATGGGCAAAAACGGATGCTCAAATTTCAGACCCTCAAAGTCGCGCCCTTTGAACGTAGCGACCAGGCGAGCTTCCTTAATGGCGCACTCTGCCTGCAACGCCGCCACGCGCTCGGCGGCCAGCAGCAGGCGACCCTTTTCCGTCTCCACCACCACGTACTCAAAATCGGGATGGAAGGCCAAACCGCGATTGTGGGGCAGGGTCCAGGGCGTGGTGGTCCAGATCACCGCGCTGGTTCCCGCGCCCAATTTCGCCTGCGCCGATTCCGCGCCTCCGCCCGCCGCCTTGAACGTCACCCACACCGAGGGGCTAACATGATCTTCGTACTCGACCTCTGCTTCCGCCAAAGCCGTACGGTCAAACAGGCACCAGTAGACTGGCTTGCGCCCACGATACACGTAGCCCTTCTCCATGAAATCGAGAAAAGCTCCGGCGATGGTGGCTTCGTAGGAAAAATTCATAGTCAAGTACGGGTCGTTCCAGCGTCCAAAAACCCCCAACCGCTTAAAATCGCGGCGATGCTGGTCCACATAACGCGTGGCGAACGCCCGGCATAATTTGCGAAACTCTGCTGGCGCCACCTTGCCTTTGCCGCCCAGTTCCTTCTCGACCTGCGTCTCAATGGGCAAGCCGTGGCAGTCCCATCCCGGCACGTACGGGGCGTAATGCCCCGCCATGCTTTTCGACTTGACCACCAAATCCTTCAGAATCTTGTTTAGCCCGGTGCCCAGGTGAATGGTTCCCGTCGGATACGGCGGTCCATCGTGGAGCACGAAAAGCGGCTGGCCCTTGCGGGCCGCCAGGATCCGGGCATAGAGATCGCTCTCATCCCACGCCGCCAGCTGTTTGGGCTCGTTCTGCGGCAAGCCGGCCTTCATGGGGAAGTCGGTCTTCGGCAGGTTCAGTGTCTTCTTCAGTTCAAGAGGTTCAGGCATAAGTTAAGCGTTTTGAAAAAATTCCCCCGTTGGGCTACTTTTGCAGCTGTTCTGAATACCGCCCCGTCGAACAGGTATCCGGCGAGAAACATCGGAATGCGGTTGAATTCCGTATGTTACAATGAATGGAAGTTGGTGTCAGCCGCGTGGCCCGCACACAACCTTTAAGGGCCTGCGAGAATCATACCCGCTTGGGACACCGGACGCAGGGCGACTGCGTCTAAAAATTCGAGGGGATACGGTGCCGGGTCCAATCATAAATCTCTTGCCTCCTGACTTCACCAAACCGGCGCCGGGCAGCCACCCCTCCGTGCCCGTACCCGCGTCGGCCCTGCCGGATTTTGCCACGCCAAAAAACGTAGTCTCCGATGGCTTTCTCTCCAACCTCAAACAGTTTTTTACCGAGCGCCCGGTGAAAGTGACCGGGCCGGTGAACTCCACGCTGATGCCCCCGTCCTATGGCGGCGGGTTCGCGGACAATCTTAAAGAATTTTTCAGTGCGCGCCCGGTTCCCAAGGGCCCGGTCAACAGCCGTTTAGCGGTATCGTGGGGCAGCAGTTTTGGTGGCTTCGGCTACCGCTTGAAGGAATTTTTTTCTCCGACCAAATTGCCTCCCCTGCAAGTCACCAGCAAGCCCATCAAGGTGAAGGATATCTGGTCGAAGGATGAGAATTTCGGCTGGACACAGATTCTCTCGATCGGGTTGCACGCCGGCATAATGGCGTTGCTCATCATTCCGTTTTTCATCATCCGATCACAGGATGTACAAGCCAAAGGGCCTGCGGTCGACGTCACGCCCCTGGATATCTCGGACTACGTCTCGAAACTCCCCGCCGGCGCGAATAAAGCCGGTGGCGGCGGTGGCGGCGGCGATCGGGAGGTTTTGCCCCCGAGCAAAGGCAAAGCGCCCAAGTTCAAGTGGACGCAACTTACTCCACCAGAAGCCCATCCGAATCCGGCGCCCAAGCTGGCCGTGGATGCCTCACTGCTCGGACCGCCGGACTTGAAGGTGCCGAATCCGAACTTGAGCAACATGGGTGACCCGCTGGCGAACGCTCCGAATCTGTCCGGCGGCTCGGGCGGGGGCGGCGGTTTTGGCACCGGAGAAGGCGGCGGCATCGGCAGTGGCAATGGCGGCGGTCTTGGACCCGGCTCGGGCGGCGGCACAGGTGGTGGAATGTTCCGCGCGGGAACTGACGGCGTCGGCCAGCCACAGTGCATTTACTGCCCGCCTCCAGATTATTCCGACGAAGCCCGCAAAGCCAAGTATCAAGGCACGGTGATGCTCGAAGTCACCATCACAGCCGACGGCCGTGTGGTCGATCCTGTGGTCATTAAAGGCCCGGGGCTCGGGCTCGAGGAAAAGGCCATGGAGCGCGTACGGCAATGGAAAATGCGGGCTGCTCCCGGACCCAACGGCAAGCCGGTAACCTGCCGAGCGCCCATTGAAGTCGTTTTCCGCCTCTACTAACTGCCGAGCCGTGATTTATCCGGGCGCCGAAGTTCACTGCGACCCGCGACAACCACTGGTCATGCCCGGCATGGTTTTCTGCATTTCCGCGTCGCGCACATTTCTGGATGTATTAACGAAACACCCTCGACGCCCGCCGCGCCCGAATCCCCGCCAATCTGCTACGATGCGGTCATGAGAAAAGCGCTTGTCCCTCTATTCTCGACTTTGTTGTGCACGCTCTTGTTTACCTCCTTTAGCCTCGCGCAATCGGAAAAAGGCGCCATCGAACTTACCGCGCGCATCACGCCCACGGCCGCGCGCCCGGAACCGGTCCGCCAGTTCACTTTTTACATTCTGACGCGCAGCTACGTTGACGTAGCCAACGACATCGGCTCACAAAACGTCCTGCCTTCCCGCAACGAATTCATCGACACGCTAACCGTCTCCAAGGAGCTAAAAACCTGGCTGAAGGGCCACGACGTTCTTGATCTCACGCTGCCCAACCTCGATAAATCCATCACCGCGGACGACATCATCACCGTGCCCGAATTTCTTCTGGCCTATCAGCATTCCAACAGCGGCGGCGTTACCAACGGTATTCCCAAGCCTAAATACCGGGACGCCGACAAGACCGAGCACCCCGATCGCTATAAGAAGGAGTACCAGGAATATCTGGACGCGTTGAAACATTTCATTAAGGGCAATCCCTCGACCGTCACGGGAATAGAACTGGAACTCACCGCCATCAATCCGCAAACCAAATGGGCCAAACTCGGCAGCGAGCAGCGCAGAAACGTACAACGCATGGCTCCGGATGTGGCACAAACGAAATATCTCGTCGCCACAGTGGATACGGACCTCGACGGCCACGCTACGCTGAACGGCCTGACGCCCGGAAAATACTGGATCAGCTCGCTCAATCTGGACGCCGACGCGGGCGATGCGCGCCTGCGCTGGGATGTTCCCGTAACCATCGAGGCCGGCCGCACCACGCGCGTGGACCTGAGCAACCTCAACGCCACGGACGCACACTCGGTCTCGACTCCCTAGGAATTTGCCGCGCCACTTTCGCCGCAGACTATGGGTACGCCGCTCCGCTGGATCGCCTTCAATGCATTCATTCTTCTAGCTGTCTATTTGGACTTGCGGTTCATTCACCGCAAACCGCACAAGAGCGGCGTCGGCGAGGCTGCACTCTGGAGCCTCGTGTGGATCGCCATATCTCTCTTATTTGGCGTAGGGGTACATTTCTATTTTGGCGCTCCCGCAGCCCTGGCCTATTTCACCGGCTACCTGATCGAAAAAGCGCTGAGCGTCGACAACTTGTTTCTCTTCCTGGTCATTTTTCATGCCTTGTCGGTCGACGAACGGCTGCAGCAGCGCTTACTGCAATGGGGCATTCTCGGTGCACTGGTCATGCGCGGCGCGATGATAGCGGCCGGGGCGGCCTTGATCCATCGCTTTTCCTGGGCGCTGTATGTCTTCGGGGCTTTTCTCATCTACGCCGGCATTCACATGCTGTTTGCCAAGAAGGAGAAAATTCATCCCGAACAAAACGCCATCTTCCGTTTTGCCAACAAGCACCTGCGCGTAACGCGCCAATACCAGGGCGAACATTACTTCGTTCGCCGCGCCGGTCAGTTCTTCGCCACACCGTTGTTCGTGGTACTGCTGGTTATCGAGATCACGGATATCACCCTGGCCGTCGATTCGATCCCCGCTGTCTTCGGCATCACGCACGACGCCTTCATCGTCTACACCTCGAACATCTTCGCCATCCTGGGTCTCCGCGCCCTCTATTTCCTGCTGGCGGGGGTGCTCGGGCGTATTCGGTACCTGACCGTAGGGCTCTCGTTGGTGCTGGTCTTTATTGGCGGGAAAATGATCGCCGAACCATGGTTGCACATTCCGGTGCAAATCTCGCTGGTCGCGGTGGGCGGCATCCTGGCCGTGGCCGTCGCCGCGTCTTTGCTGGCTTCATGGAAATCCGCATAGCGGCGGCCCGCCGCCGGGAGGATTAAAAGAGCGGAACTCACTCCTTGATCATCTCGTCCACGTAACACCACTCCCAGCTTTCGCCGGGCTCGATCGAACGAATCACCGGATGCTTGGTGGCATGAAAATGTTTCGTCGCATGCTTGTTCTTTGAATCGTCGCAACAACCCACGTGCCCGCACGCCAGACATAACCGCAGGTGCACCCAGTCATCGCCCATCTTCAAACACTCCTCACAGCCATGGCTGTTGGGTTTGAAGTTATGAGCTTTCCTTAAGTGTTCGCAAAGATCAGGCATGCAGCTCTCCTTGAACTTTAGACCGCGCCTTTGATGGGTATGCGCACCTGAAAGCGCGTATCCCCCGGCACGGAGGTTACGTTAATCTGCCCATGCATCTTCTTGACGATGCGATGCACCACGTCGAGCCCCAGCCCTGTCCCTTCGCCGACTCCCTTGGTGGTGAAGAACGGCTCGAAAATCCTTGACTGCACCTCGGCGGGAATGCCTGGGCCGTTGTCGCCGATTTCGACCAGCACGTCTTCGTTCTCCCGCTTGGTGCGCACCAGCAGCTTGCCTTTGCCGTGCATCGCGTCGGCGGCGTTATCGATGAGATTTGTCCACACCTGATTGAGCTCGCTGCCATAAGCCATGATCTTGGGCAGACACGGGTCGTAATCTCGCTTTACGGTAATTCCGTGCTTCAGTTTGTGATTCATGATCGTCAGGGTGGTTTCCAGGCTCAGCTTAACGTCCACCTCTTGCGAGGGGGCCTGATCCATGTAGGAGTATTCCTTGATGGCTTTGATCAAGTCGGAAATTCGCGTGGTGCTGTGCTCCAGTTCATCCGCGATACGATCCATTTCGAGCAGGGTGCCGAAACGCATCAACTCCGGCGCCAGCGACTTGCCCGCAACGGAATAGAAGCTTTCGAGGTGTTCGTCCTGAAAATTCGCTTCCGCCAGCAAGGGAGCCAGCTTCCAGGCGTCGGCAACCTGGTGGCGCTCCAGCCACCCTTGAATCGCTTCTTCGCGCTCCACTCTCACGAACTCGTCCTTATACTCTGCCGGGTGCAGTGCGGCGCGAATCTCTTCTTCACGCTGGGCCAGCAGGCCGCAGTCCTCGGAACTCAAATCGGAATCGCGCGTGGATTCCCGCAGGCGCTTCAGGCAGTCACGCAGCGCTCCGGCGGAGCGCCGCGCCGCTGCCGAAGGGTTATTCAGTTCGTGGGCGAGGCCCGCGGACAGTTTACCGAGGGCCGCCAGCTTCTCATTCTGCTGCTCCAGCCGGGTAAAATCGCGCACCCGGTCAGTGAGCAACCCGATCAATTTTTGCGCCAACTGCGGCAGCCGCTGCACCAGATCCGGGAAGTTTTTTGTGTGGAAGGCCAGGCCGAAGATAGGGGTTACCGCTCGGCCGGTTATCTTGTAGTGCGTCATGCGGGAAAAGGGCAAAATTCCCGTCACTTCTCCCGCGCGGGTGGAGAAAATCGGGCCGTCGGAGCCGCCCTTCTCCCGCCGGCCGCGCATTTCGCCTTCCAAGAGCACAAACATGTGCTCGGCGGGATCGCCTTCGCGCACGATGGCCTCGCCCGGCGGTACGTGCACAACCTCGGCCTTGGCCAGAAACCACTCCATTTCTTCCGGAGTCAGCTCCGCAAAGGCCGGTACGATGCTGCGTAACTTTTCAGAGAGTGCCGCAATTTCTGAAGCTTCGGGGCTTCTACGGACTGGGACTTCGCTCACGTGTTCTCCCGCGTGCCGCGATTCAAAGCCAGCTCGCAACCTTGCCAACTGAAGCGTTGCAGTTCGCCAAAAATAGCCCTAAACCTTCGCCAAGTATTGATGGATGAACTGTACCACCACTGCTCCTTCGCCAACACCGGAGGCCACGCGCTTGACCGAGCCATGCCGCACATCTCCGACCACGAAAATTCCCGGCACGCTGGTTTCCAACAACCCCGGCTCGCGTTCCAGGGTCCACGATTTCGGTTTTTTGCCCTCCACTACCAGGTCCGGACCGGATAGCACGAAGCCCAATTTGTCGCGCATCACCACGCCATCGAGCCATTCCGTGCGCGGCTGCGCACCGATGAAAATAAACAAACTCGAAGCGGGTAGCTGCTCGGTGGCACCGGTGCCCGAGTGCAACACCGAAATGCATTCCAGCCGCGAAGCGCCGTAAACGCCTACCACGCAGGTCTCGTTCCATACTTCAATATTCGAGGTCTTCTCGATCTGTTCAATTAAATAGTAGGACATGGTGGCCGCCAGCGAAGCTCCGCGATTGAGCATCACCACCTTGGTCGCGAATTTCGAAAAATGCATCGCCGCCTGGCCCGCCGAATTCGCGCCGCCCACGATATACACCGTCTCGCCTTTGCAGGACAGCGCTTCCGAGGTGCCGCCGCCGTAGTAAACCCCCGCCCCTTGCAGACGATCCATGCCCGGCACGTCCAGCGAACGCCACTGCACGCCCATCGCCAGCAGCAGCGCGTTGCAGGAGATTTCCTTTCCGTCCGCGAGTTTCAAATAACGGTACGGGCCCTCCACGCGCACTCCGATGACCTCTTGCGGGGAAAGGATCTCTACGCCAAAACGCGTCGCCTGTTGCACGGCTCGCCGCGCGAGATCGCCCCCGGTAAGACCCAACGGGAAGCCCAGATAATTTTCGATGCGCGAACTGAGCCCCGCCTGACCACCCGGCGCTTCGCGCTCGATCATCACCGTGCACAGACCTTCGCTCGCGCCATAAACCGCCGCCGCCAGCCCCGCAGGACCGCCACCAACAATGGCCAAATCGTAGAAATTGGCCTTGGCGTGGGTCTTCAAGCCGATCTTGTCGGCCACCGCGGGCAACAAGGGCTCGGCCAGCCGTGCGCCGTCCGGGAAAAGCATTACCGGCAGATGATGGGTTTCATCTCCCAGGGATTCAACGAGCCCCTTCACTTCGGGGTCGGTCTGCGCCAATTCAATATCGATCCACTGATACGGAACCTGATTGCGCGCCAGGAAATTCCGCAACTCATAGGAGCGATTGGAGTAGCGAGTACCCAGTACGCGAATGCCTTCGTACGGCGGACGGAAGGAGGAACTCCAATCGTTGAGCAGATCATCGAGTGCGGGGAAAAGTTTTTCCTCGGGAGGATCCCAAGGCTTCATCAGGTAGTAATGCACGCGTGCCGCGTTAATGGCTTCGATCGCCGCACTGGTATCCGCATAGGCCGTGAGCAGAGCGCGTTTGGCCTGCGGATGCATGATCATGGCTTCCGCCAGCAAACCGACGCCATCCATCTGGGGCATGCGCTGATCTACCAGCATCAGCGCCACCGGGTTATTGCGGGCCTTCAATTCCTTCAACGTGTCCAGCGCCGCCATCGGTGAGCTGGCGCGCATCACGCGGTAATGCTCCGAATAATGACTGCGCAGGTCGCGCTCGATAGCCCGCAGCACCTCCGGGTCGTCATCCACCGTTAACAAAACTGGTTTCGGCATGTTCCTCAGATGTCCCAAAAGATGCTTAAGTTACCTGCTTTTGTTTCGCGAGCCGGGAAGCTCCTAGCGACTCCGGAGCCCTGCGATATAATCAACAGGCCATGCCGGCAATTGCACCGCAGCTAGTAGCTGCACTCAGTTACAGGGACGATGCCGTCCGCGCCCAAGCTGCAACGCAAATCTATAACAGCGGTGTTGAACCAGCGTTACTGGTTGCCGGAAGATGGCAACAAAACCCCGAATTGGCCGAACTTTTGGCCACCCCAGGACTTCACACAACCGCAGGCCTGGCCGTTTTTCCTGCAACTTTCTCAAAAATTCATGCCGCCGCGCGGCATCCCGCTTTGGCCGAAGTCCCGCCGGACCAGGACGCAGAAGAGTTCGAGCTCCACTTCCCCGTTGAAATTTCCCTGGATATTCTGACCACCAAAGATCCCGCGGGTTCGGGAGCCATCGCCCGCTACCTGAACAAATTTGGCGAAGGGATCCAGCAAGTCGAATTGCGCTGCAAGAACGTGGATCGCGCCACGGAAATCCTGAAAACGCAATTCGCGGTGACGCCGATCTATCCGGCTGCGCGCGCGGGCGCAAACGGCACGCGAATAAATTTCTTCCTGGTATCCGCGGAACGCGACAAACTGCTGATCGAACTCTGCCAAGCCCCGCGGTTATAGGCTGCAGCGTGTACCCCCGACCTCGCGAGGCTGCTGCCTTTTGGGAACGCCGTTCTGCACCGGCAAGAAAGAAAGGGGCGGGGCCAATTCAGTTTCTCAGCGGCTTGCCGGTTTTCAACGTGAAGGCAATGCGCTCAAGCGTCTTCTTCTCTCCCAGCAAGGACACGAACGCTTCGCGCTCCAGATCCAAAAGGTACTGCTCGCTCACGGCCTGCGGAGCGCTCAAGGCTCCGCCGGCCAAAATATTCGCGACCTTGCGTCCTACATGCGCATCGTAATCCGAAGCATAACCACCACGCTGCAACATGTGAATTGCCAGCTTCGCCGCAGCCAAAAACGACTCGCCCAAAACCTTGATCTGTGTGATCTGCGCACCTTCCTGCCAAGAGGCTGCCAGCGGCTTCCAGCCGCCGCGCAGCAAGCCCAGCGCGGCTTCTTTCGCATCGCCCACCACGCGCGCCCCGTTCATCGTCACGCCATCTTCGCGTCGCAAAAATCCCAAATCGCGATTTTCTTCCGCGCTGGTTCCGACTTTGGCCGTAGCGATCGTCTCGAAGATCGGCTTCAAGGCGTGAAATAAATCCAAATCTTCGCCGCCCGCTGCATGCTCATTCGCGCGAATCAGCATCTCTTTGGTTCCGCCGCCGCCCGGGATCAATCCCACTCCCGCTTCCACCAGTCCCATGTACGATTCCGCGGCCGCCTGGATGCGCGCGCCATGCAGCGCGACCTCGCATCCGCCGCCCAGCGCCAACCCTTGCGGGGCCACCACCACCGGTTTCCTGGCATATTTAATCGCCAGATTTACGTTTTGAAATTGCTGCACCGCCATGTGCAATTCGTCCCATTCCTGTTCCTGAGCGCCCACCAATACCAGCATCAAATTCGCACCCACGGAAAAATTAACCGCTTGATTCGCGATCACCATCGCGTCGAAGTCGGTCTCGAGACGCTTCAGTCCTTTGTGAATCATGCTGATCAAGTCCGCGCCGATAGCGTTCATCTTGGCGTGAAACTCGCAACACAGCACGCCATCACCCAGATCGATCAAGCTGGCCCCGGAGTTTTTGTCTACTTCGTGTCCGGCATCCTTGAGGGACTTCAAAATAATTACCCCGCTCGCTTCGCCAAGCGTTCGCGGTTTTCCGCTGAGGTCGAAGACCGTGGTTACGCCCTTCTCGGTATCGTAAAATCCTTGGCCGGTTCCTGAGACGCGCGCGATCAATGGCGGTACAGCACGGCCCTCCTTCTCTACCTGCGCCGCAAATTCCTTCACGCCAATCGCGTCCATAATTTCAAAAGGTCCAAGCTCCCAGGCAAATCCCCAGCGCATGGCGCGATCCACTTCCGCCACGCTGTCGGCGATTTCCGGAACGCGACGCGCCGCATACAGGCAGGTCTCCGACAGCGCCTGCCACAGAAATTGCTGGGCCTTGTCGGCTTTCTGCCCCTGCAAAATCGGTCCGAGCAGCGCACGCAGACGTTCCTTGGTGCTCTCGATTCCCTTTCCAGCCTCCAGCGAAGCAAACTTGGCTTTCTGCTTCGCGCGGTACTCCATGGTCCTCACGTCCAGCGTCAGAATCTCGCGCGGGCCGGCTTTGGTCTTTTTATAAAATCCCTGGCCGGTTTTATCGCCCAGCCATCCGCGCTTGGTCATTTCCTCAAGCAGCTGCGGTATCTTGTACCTCTCGCGCGATTCATCGTTCGGTGCGGTCTCATAAATATTCTTAATCACGTGGCTCAGCACATCGAGCCCCACCAAATCGGCGGTGCGGAATGTCGCCGACTTCGGCCAGCCCACGGCCGGCCCGGTGCACGCGTCCACTTCTTCCACGGTCATGTCCAGCTCGCCCATCAACCGCAGGGCGTTCAACATGGAAAATGTCCCGATGCGATTGGCAATAAAATTCGGCGTGTCTTTCGCTTCCACCACGCCCTTGCCCAACCTGCGGTCGCAAAATTCCCGCAACGTCGCAATCACATCGCCCGAAGTTTGCGGCCCCGGAATGACTTCCACCAGCTTCAAGTAGCGCGGCGGATTGAAAAAATGCGTCCCGCACCAGTGTTCCTTAAACTCCTCGCTCATCCCCTCGGCGATCAAATGCACCGGCAAACCGGAAGTGTTGGTGGTAACAATCGCCCCGGGCTTGCGCAACGCCGCCACACGCGCCAGCAGTTTCCTCTTGATCTCCAGATTTTCCGCTACCACTTCGATGATCCAGTCCGCCTCAGCCACCCGTTGCAAATCGTCCTCAAAATTGCCAATGGAGACTTTCTCCGCCAGAGCGGGAGTGAAAAACGCGGCGGGTCTGGACTTTTTTGCGCCTTCCAGTCCGGCACGCACAATCTTGTTGCGCTCCGGCGAAGCAACCTCGGCGCCGGGCGGCACCATGTCCAGCAACACCACCGGCAGTCCCGCGTTCGCAAAATGCGCAGCGATCCGCGCACCCATCGTTCCAGCACCCAACACCACCGCTTTTTCGATGCGACGTTTCATGGCCACCCTGTTGTCGTGGATTTGTACTGCAGGACAGGTTACAAAACCGGCATGCGCGGGTCAAACCAACTGACTTCCTCGAACATTCGGCTTACACTCATGCATAGCCTGCACTCGTACTCGAATGTCCGACCCCACTTCCAGCCCGGGATGGTTAAGCGTCGCCGCCAACAAGCTCCGCACTTTCGCATACGGCGGCGAAAATCCCCATGCCTTGAAGCCGCGCGTGGGCCTGGCGCTTTCCGGCGGCTTCGCGCGGGGCATTGCGCACATCGGCGTGATTCGCACCCTTCTCGCCGCCGACATCCCCATCGACTTCATTTCCGGCACCAGCGTCGGCGCGCTGATCGGGGCCGCCTATTGCGCGGGCAGTCCGCTAGAAGAGATGGAACGCATTGGCAGCAGCACTACCTTCGCCGACTTCGGGCGCTGGACTCCCTCGTGGATCGGTCTTGCCACCAATCAGCGCCTTGAAAGGTACCTGGCCCGCTTCACGCCGGTCACGCAATTCGAGCAACTCAAAACCCCACTCTCGATCGCCACCACCGACCTCAACGCCGGCATAACCGTCTACTACGCTCACGGCGCTATCGCCCCACCGCTGCGCGCTTCCTGCTCCTATCCCGGTCTTTTTGTCCCCATCACTTTCGAAGGACGCACGCTTGTCGACGGCTTCCTGACCGCCCCGGTGCCCGTCGAAGGCTGCTTCCTGCAGGGCGCGGACATCGTCATCGCCGTGCATCTCGATCCCGGGAATCTCGAACAGCCACGCACCTTTACCGATGTTCTGAGCGCCTCGTTCAACATCATTCAGCGCCACGCCGACGTTGCCTGGCGCCAGCAGGCCGACGTCATCATCGAGCCCGACGTGCAAAACTTCGTGTGGGACGATTTTTCCAAAACTCCGCAGATGGTAGCCGCGGGCGAAGCCGCAGCGCTGCTCGCCATTCCGCGAATTCGCGCCAGCATGGCCGAGTACCCGGAAAAATCCGCAAAACAACCCGCGGCCCGAACAATCGTCGATCCTTAGCAGCCGGCGCTCCCGGGGGCAAGCGAGGAATCTGTCATGCTTCAATCCCCCAATGGCGAAACCCGTCCAGCGCGCCTTATTCGCGCGTAACCACCACTGCGACGGTCGCCCCCTCGCCCTTGCCTCTCTGCGTCAACCACGCCCCCAAACCTTTCGCAAATCTCTGCGGCGTAAGCCGGAAACTGGCCTCCACACGCCCATCGGCGACCGGCAAGGTGTCGTCAAAATCCGCGCTATTCGTGAAATTCCGCATGCAAAACGAATCCAGCCATTCCAGCGGACAATCGCGCCGCTTCCCCTGGATCTCAACCTCCACATGAAATTTCTGTGCGTACACCGGAGTAATCTCCCGAAAACAAGACTCGCGCGGGGAGGCGTTCCTCTTTCCTTGCGTGGTTACTTCCCTAGCTCTCGCTTATTTCATCGATGCGGACCGCGACTTGTGTCCCGACGCGGATAAAACCAATGTAGCTAAATCTCACTTTTCGCTCGTCGACAAATTCCGTCCAGGCCTTGTACTCATGCCAAAGCCAGTCGGGATAATTGTAATACTCGTCAAAAACGATTACCGTTCCAGCGCGAAAGCGCTCTCCCAAATGCTCGAAAATCTCTTTGGTGGCGCTGTACAAATCGCAATCTACATGAACAAAGGCCACCGTCTCTATCTTATTCTCCTCGCGGAATTTCGGCAGAGTATCCGAATAAAACCCCTTCACGAGCGCGACGTTTTTCCGCACCGCCGGCAACTTTCCGCCCACATCGAACGCACCTTTTTTCGATTCAATCGTCCACTGCTCCGGCAAACCTTCAAAGGAATCAAATCCCAGGAAAACTCGCTCCGGAGCCAATTTCGCTAGCGTGTTGATGGAATCACCCTTATACACCCCGAACTCCATGTTCAATCCGCCCGCCACGCGCCTAGATTCTTCAAGGCAGGCCGCAAATAAATCCCGCCGCGACTTATAAATCGCGCAATTCCGCAGATGTTCGGACTCGAAATCCGATGAGGAAATCGCCGCGCGCACGGCAGGCACGAGATCCGTCCCTTGCAGAACAATTTCCAGCCCCTTCTCGATATAGCGCCGCGCTATGCGCCGGAAAAAATCATTGACGCCTGCGGTCATCTCCCGCAACCAGATCACGATAACCTCGCCCTCAAGTTCGAATGTACGCGCAACTACCCGCCGCCGAGCTGCGGGGCGTGAAAATTACGGTCAGAGTGTACCTCAAGGAGGAGTTTCGGGCCGCCTCGCTTGTGCGTTTCGCCCGAAGCGTCGAAACAATCAAGCAACGGCTTAGTTCGAGTTTTCCGGCGCCCCGTGCCGGTTCTGCAAGTGCATCTTCGACAAAAGCGAGTGCGGTCCGCTCGGGAAAAATTCCAGCGCGAGATTGCCTCCGGCGTAAGCCAGCAAGCTGTAGTTTCCCTGGCGAAAAGCATCCTTGGCGTCATAACGCCCCGGATACCAGGCGTAAACCGCCACCATCTCGCCCACGTAGGGCGCTACGAGCGACGGCACCGAAAACACACGATGGCCATCCTCGCCGCGTCTTCCCGTGAACGTCGAGATCAGCGCGTGCCCGAATCGCGGGAAAAACCCAGTGCACTGGCACCGGTAGTACAACGTGTCCTCTCGTAACAGCTCCGCCATGCCGTAACGCGTCGTGGTGGTGATCGCCCCAATGCCGAAGTTCGAGCCAAACCGTCGCCCGTAACCCTTCAAGCCCTGGCCCCAGTCGGGCACCGAATTGTCGGCTTGATTGATCCCGGCTACCAGGGCAGCTCCCGCCAGCGGAAAGGGGCCATAGGCATCAAACAAATAGTTCACCAGCTTCGTCTTTTGCGAGGGCCGCTCATACCCCTTAAGCTTGGCTTGCGGCGCACTGGGCAACCCGCCATCGCTCTCCGCCGAGCCGCTGGCCGCAGCAGCATCCGCCGCCTCGGGCGTGCGGTCCGCCCGCACGCTGCCGTCCCAGGCCGTGCTCACGGCAACCGCGTACGGCGACGGCGCACCAGCAGGGGCGGCTCCGTCGTTCTTGACCGCCTGAGCTCGCGCACCTGTTGTCACCGCAACTGTCAACAGTCCGACCATCACCAATCGCCCCGCCCTCATCCTTAGCACCCCGATCAAGAATTTGCCCAGCGGCTGTCCCAAGATACCGATTCCTGAAATGCCCCGATAGGCTTACAAATTGTGAGGCTACCACACGCGTGCATTTCCCCGACTCCGTGAAACGCTGTAGAAGCGAATCCGCGCCGGGCTAACTGGGCGTCGCCTGTAGCTCGCGCCGCCGCTGCACGTAACTTTGCAACAATTCTTGCAACTCGCGGGCACTGATCGGCTTCGTCAGGTAACCATCCATTCCCGCCGCGAGACACCTCTCTTCGTCGCCCTTCATGGCATTCGCCGTCAGCGCCACCACCGGCTGGTGACGCGCCAGGCTCTTTTCGCTCTTACGCAGCATCCGCGTGGCGGTCAGTCCATCCATCTCCGGCATCTGTACATCCATGAGCACCAAGTCATAACGCCCCTTCTCGAGCGCTTCAAGGGCCTCTCGGCCGTTGCCCACCACGGTCACGCGGTGCCCCCGTTTCTGCACCATACGTGCCACCAGCAGCTGGTTTACCGCGTTGTCTTCGGCCACCAGCACGTGCAAGCAAATGTGCTCCTCGCGCTGTTCCTGCGTTTCCTGGGCCCCGGTCACGGTCCCCGCGGCTTCCTCCTTTGCGCCGAGCACTCGCGTGATCGCATCACGTAGTTCCGATTGGCTAACCGGCTTCAGCAGACGCCCGGACACCCCCAACTGCTGACATCTTGCCGCTTCCCCGCGCTGCGTTGCCGAAGTCACCATCATGATGATGGCCGCTTGGTATTCCGGTCTCCGCCGAATCTCTCCTGCGAGCGCGTAGCCGTCCATTTCCGGCATGTGCGCGTCGCTCAGGATCAGCCCAAACGGCTCTCCTGCGGCGCTCGCGAGCGACAGTTGCCGCAGCGCCTCGCGCGCGCTCTCCGCCGCAACCACGTTCATTCCCCATTTCCCCAGCATTGCCTCTAGGATTCTGCGATTCGCGGCGTTATCGTCGACCACCAGAACCTTAATACCGCGCAAACTCGCGCTATGGCGCTTGCCGGCTTCCCCGGGCGCTACCGCGGCCTCAAAGCGCACCGTAAAATGAAACTCGGTCCCCGGCCCCACGCCGCTCTCTATCCAGATCTTTCCTCCCATGAGTTGCACCAACCGCGTCGAGATGGTCAGCCCCAGTCCAGTGCCGCCATAGTTTCTCGTGGTGGAGGCGTCGGCCTGAGAAAATGGCTCGAAGATCGCTCCACGCTTTTCGATCGGTATCCCGATGCCTGTATCCGTCACCGTAAAATGGAGCCCGTTCGTTCCGTTCGCCGGGTCGGCCGATACCTTCACTACGATTTCTCCCCGCGCGGTGAATTTTATGGCGTTGCCCACCAGGTTCAGCAAGATCTGGCGCAGCCGCACAGCATCGCCACGCACATACTCAGGAACCTCCGGCGCCACATCGCAAACCAGTTCGAGACCCTTCTCGTGCGCCCGCAGCGCCACGGTCCGCAGCGTGGCGTCCAGGCTGTCGCGCAGCGCGAAATCGGCTTCCTCCAGTTCTACCTTTCCCGCCTCGATCTTCGAAAAATCCAGGATGTCGTTGATGAGTCCCAGCAGCACGTCCGCCGATAGCTTTACCGTTCCGAGATACTCGTGTTGCTCCGGCGTCAGTTCCGTATCCATTGCCAGTTCCGTCATGCCGATAACGCCGTTCAGCGGTGTGCGTATCTCGTGGCTCATGTTGGCCAGAAACTCGCTCTTTGCCCGGCTCGCCGCTTCCGCAGCAGATATGGCCTGCTGCAGCCTGGCTTGGGCATCCGTGCGCTCCGCGATTTCTTCCGCCAGGCTCGCGTTGGCGCAGGACAGCTCCTGCGTGCGCTCCCGCACTCGCCCTTCCAGTTGCGTCGCGTTTTCCGCCTCACGCTTGAAAATGGAAAACATATTGCTGAACAGCCCGGCCATCACCAGCAGGTACACCAGAATCTTCAACGCGTGCCCCAACATGAATTGCGTGTCGTACAGGCTGCGATAGAACGTCATATACGCGAACTCGCTCGCGGTAGCGACAATCAGCGCGAGTACCAGCCAGTGCTCAAATTCGTTGGTCTTCCACGTTTCTCGCCACAGGTACCCGGCCACGGCCAGCAAGAAAAACAAAACCGGTACCAGTTGCGCGGGCCGGTGCACAATCAGGTTCGGGTAATAGGCCGGCGGCACTCGTACCAGCGCGAAAAAGGCGAAGGTGATGAGGGCCCACGTTCCTGCCAACAGATAGACCAAGCTTTCACGAACCCTCGGCGCTTCCGGCCGCCGGGTCTCGCGGTTCAAAGCCCATAGATTCGCGCACATCATCAGCGATATGTACACCCGCGATACCGCGCCGCTCCAGGGCGTGAGCGCCGAGAGCGCGGATGGAGTATGCCCGGCGAGGAAGGAAGAGGTGATGAACCCGTGGTAGGCGTCCAGCAGGCCGGCCCCGAGAAAGCAGCTGCCCAGCACTAAGAAGGCGCTGCTTTTCTTCGCGTAGTAGCGCGCCAGCGCCATGGCCCCCGCCGTCAGTGCCAGCAGGGAAGAAATGGCTTCCAGCAGCGTATGCAGCTCGGTGTTCCCGTGCCACGCCAGCTGGTGGACAGGATACGCGCCCAATAGCAGCACCGCTGTCAGCAGCACATACTGCAGGGCTCGCCACCTTACCGTTTGCGTCTCGATTTTGCGCGCGTGCTTTTCTGGATCAGGGCTGCGAATGGTTCCTCCTCGTTTTCCGCCGCATGGCGGCGCGCCCGCGCGCGACTCTGCCTACGAGCCTGGCTTACGCCAAACAGTAGGCCGCGCGGCAGCTGCATCGCCGTTTCGGCCGTGAGAAGGGGATACGGTGAGTCTAGCCCTTCGCGCCGGCTGGCGACAAGTTCCTGGGTTATGTCGATGTTGCACTCGCCATCTGCACGCTGCGCCAGGCGCGGCGGGTCAAGGTCGCAAACGGGAGCGCTTCGGCAGTCGCCCGTGCCCGCCAAAGATGTGTTCTTTTCTCATTACCCTCGCTCCGCAAATCCTCTACAATGCCCATCTTTCGTCTTCGATGGGGACCACGGCTATGAACACGATCGAGATCCTCGATACCCTTTGGCTCGACCGCCCGCACTCGATCGCGGCTGCGCTGCTCGCTTCTCGCGGTCACTACACGGTCATCGATCCCGGCCCCGGTTCGACCCTCGCCACATTGCGCCAGCAGCTCGAGCAGCGTCGGCTGGCGATCAGCGATTTGAACGCCATCCTGCTCACTCACATCCACCTTGACCACGCGGGAGCCACCGGCGCACTGGTGCGCGAAAATCCCCGTCTCGCGGTTTACGTCCATTCGCGTGGCGTCAAACACATGCAGGACCCCGCAAAACTCATCGATAGCGCCACGCGCCTCTGGGGAGCCGAATTGCCGCGCTTGTTCGGCGAGATTGTGCCCGTACCGGCTGAAAATCTCCGCGTCCTGGAAGGCGGCGAGACTCTGCGATTTGGCGATCGCAAGCTGGCTGTCGAATACACGCCCGGCCATGCTTCCCACCACGTAAGCTATTTCGATGAACAGGAAGGCACTGCGTTCGTAGGAGATACAGCCGGCATCCGCATCGAGGGCGCGTCCTACATCCTGCCCGCCACCCCGCCCCCGGACATCGACCTTGAGGTCTGGGACAAGTCCTTCGCGACCATCCTGGCGCGCCGTCCCGCCCGCCTCTTCTTGACCCACTACGGTTATTCAGAAGATCCTCGGGCGCACTTCGCCGAATATCGCGAACGTCTGTTTCGCTGGGCGGAACTGGCGTCAGGAGCCCTGCGCCACGGCGCCAACGACGCTGCGGCGGCAGAGGAGTTCGTCGCCGCTACGCTCGGCGAACTGGCGGCCCGGCTTCCCGTTGGCGAGGTCGAACACTACAACCAAACCGGGAGTGTCGAGCTCTCCTTCCTCGGCCTCGCGCGTTATTTGCGAAAGCGCGCAGCCACGCCTGCGCCGGGAACCTGAAAGAGGCGCCTCATATCCTCCTCCGGGCGCGCTTCCTGCCCGAGCCTAGCGAGCTGTCTGCGTTTTTGTTTTACGACGAGGTCTGCGAAGAAGAAATCTCGGGAGCGTCCACGGCCTCCGACGCCGGGGAAGTCTCAGCGGCCGCGGAGTCGTCGCTGGTCGCCTCGGAATTTGACTCTGTCTCAGCGCGCGCTTCGCCAACCGCCGCGGGCGGCGGAGGGGCCGAAGCATCCTGCGCATCGAGCCTGCCGCTTAAGGCCGCAACCAGCAATTCCACCAGGTTTTTCGCGCCGCTGCCATCTGGATCCTTGTCGGGATTGTATTGCGCGATATCCAGCCCGACCAGGCTTTTGCTTTTCAACACTTCCCGCAGGATGGCGCGCGCGTCATCGAAACGCAGCCCCCCGCTGCCCGGCACGTTGACGCTCGGCAACTCTCCGGCATCGAGCACATCGGTGTCGAGATGAACCACGAACTCGCGCGTTTCCGCGTGCAGCAGCATCAGCGCGTTCTGCGCGGCTTTTTCCGCGCCCTTGAACTGGATATCTGCCAAATACACATGACGCATCGGCGAACGCGTCAGAAAATCCTGCTCCGGGGGGTCCAGCCGCTCGAGGCCGAACAGCACCACATCCGGCTCGCGCACCAGGGCTCCCTCGCCCCAGAAGCGCGTTAACTCCGGTGCACCTTTGCCGATGACGTTGGCAACTACCATACCGTCGATCCGTCCGGACGGCGTGCTTGCCGGGGTGTTCAAATCCGCATCGCGATCGACCCACAACAGACTGATATTTTTGTAATAGCGGCGGGCGCCGGTCAGCAAGCCGATGACCTGCGCACAATCGCCGCCGAGGACCAGCACCAAAGCGCCACTCTTGACCGCGACTTCGGCGCGCAGTTTCAGATCGTTGAGGCCGGCGACAATGGCCGGAAGGTTGCGGGCGCGCCGGTGTTCCTCATCGTCGGCAAACAAACGGGGCGTGCAGTCGCCGTGATCGATCACTTCAAATCCGGCGTTTTGTAATTTCTCGACCAGGCCCGCAGCACGCAACGCCGACGGCGCTTTCTCGCTGCCGGCCAGAAACGCGGCAGCGCTCGACGGCGCCCCGATCAGGGCAATCTTCTTCGGATGACGGACGATTTTGACCGCCAAAATAGCGCTCCTTATTTTCTTGCTTCCCCAGCACCGCCAACCCAACTGCGTGCCGCTTCACCCGGGGGCGAATCGCGGGGGTGTCCCTGTTCTGACCCTGCTGCTACGGGTGACGCTTGCGGCCAACCGCCCGACAGGCTCCCTGCTGGCCCGGCTGCAAAGCAAAACTCTATCGCCGCGGCGCTGGCGCGATGGTAGCCAGTTCCGCAGGCAGCGTGAACCGCACATCCTCGCGGATCAAATCCAAATCGCGCTGATCCGTGTAACCCAAAGCCGCCAGCCGTTCGCTCACCTGCTCGACCAAAACCTCCGGCGCCGAAGCTCCGGCCGTCAAGCCCACACGCGCCACACCTTCAAGCCAGCTGGCATCGATGTCCGTCGCCGCATCGATTAATTTCGACGACACACCGCGGCGCTTGGCCACTTCGACCAGGCGGTTGGAGTTCGAGCTGTTCTGCGATCCCACCACCAGAATCAGATCCACATCCTGCGCCACCTGCTCAACCGCCTCTTGCCGGTTCTGCGTAGCGTAGCAAATGTCGTCGCTCTTCGGCCCCACGATGCGCGGGAATTTCTGCCGCAGCCGCGCCACAATCTCCTGCGTATCGTACAAACTCAGCGTGGTCTGCGTCAGGAACGCCAGCCGGTCGGGATCATTGACTTCGAGCGCGTCCACAGCCGCAATCGAGTCCACCACGATGGTGCGGTCCGGAGCCTCCCCCGACGTGCCCACAATCTCCTGATGGTCCTTGTGACCGATCAAAATAATGGTCCGTTCCTCGCGGGCAAATTTCAGTGCTTCCAGATGCACCTTGGTCACCAGCGGACAGGTCGCGTCAATCACCTTGAGCGAACGCGCCTTGGCCTCGTCGCGCACCGTCGGCGGCACGCCGTGGGCGCTGAAGACCAGCACCGCCCCGTGCGGCACGTCTTCAATGGACTCCACAAAAATGGCCCCGCGCCGCCGCAGCTGTTCGACAACATACGTGTTATGAACGATTTCGTGGTGCACGTACACCGGCGCACCGTAGGCTTCAAGCGCCAACTCCACGATATCGACGGCCCGTACCACTCCGGCACAGAAGCCCCGCGGCCTGACCCTTAAAAGCACCTTTTCGTTTGTCCCCGTCGCCATCGCCATCCTATGTCACTGAATTCAAACCACTCTATCATACCCTACACGGTGGCGCAGTCGCCTAACGTTTCGGGCTGGAAACTCTCGGCCGGAATCTCCCGGTTCGCACGCGGCGCGTACGATAAAATGGCGGAGTAGCAAATGAGTTTTGCCTCCCCCAGACGATTCCGCCGTTTCGCGCGGGAGGACTTGAGGGATCTCTCTGGAAAGATCCGGAGTGCCCGGCTCCGCGTATTTCCAAAATCCCGCGCGGCAAAGCCCTGCGCTCGCGGCGCAACCGGAGACCCATCGTGCCGTCACCTGAAGCCAGTCCTGCCAACCGCCGCCGCAGCGAACGGGTAATGCTGCAGGTGCCCGTCACGGTCCTGACAGAAACGCACGAACGCGAGCAGGTGCGGGAACAGACCCAGACCTTGGTGGTAAACGCTCACGGGGGATTGCTGAAACTCAGAATGGAAGTCCTGGCCGGCCAGCCTTTCGTCGTGGTCAACAGCAAAGGCGTTCAGGAACAGTGTCACGTGGTGCGCATCGACCAGCCCAGCCCCGACTATTTCGCAGTGGCCTTCCAGTTTGACCAGCCTGCGCCGACCTTCTGGCCGGTCTCCTTTCCTCCCGCCGATTGGGCTGCCAAACGCTCATAAACGCGCTCCGCCTCTGCGGCACGCTGCGCAACCTTTTCTCCGCCCGCAACTATCCAACAGAAGCGGGGTTTATTCCTGTGAAGGATTGCCTGGCTTGGCCGTGCCCGGGAGGAGCGGGCGGCCCGCGGGAAAGAGTTTGGAGCTGGGGGCATTTTCATGGAGGAAAGTGTGATGCAGTCGAGAGGATCCAGAATGCGCAGTTTGCCGTTGCTTGCGGCGGCTTTGGTTCTTTGTGGATTATTCGTGGCCGGGTGCGACGACGAGTCTCTGAGGATCACCACCGACCACACGATTCCGATTCCCAAACATGCCACCTGGGCCTGGAGGCCTGCGCCTCTACCCCCGGCCGGCGCGCAAGCTGGCGGGGACAATCGCGCGGTTACCTCTCGCGATGTAATCAACCCGCGCGGCCCCGTGCCGAGCCAACCCGATCCCGAGCAGGACGCCATTCGGCAACGCGTCCGCACCGCCATCGAGCAGCAATTAACGGAAAAGGGTTTTAAACAAGTCAGCGATCCAGGCGCGGCGGATTTTCTGGTGGATTATCACTTTGCGCTACATCGCCAGGACGTGGAGGTTCCTCGCGGCTACAGCGGCTATCCCGGCCTCGTTTGCGGACCCTTTGGCTGCTATAACTCTTGGGGCTGGGGACCGCCCGAATATCACTACGAAGACGTGCACTTCCGCGAAGGCACGTTTGTTTTTGACTTCGTCAAGAGCAATACCGGCGCGCGCGCCTATCGCGCCGTAGGACAAGAGCCCACGCGCAACCACGACTTCACGCAGGATCGTGTAAATAGGGCTATCCACCGCATGCTCAGGGACCTGAAGTCGCACGGCGGCTGATCCTGGCCGTAGGCGCGGAAAGAGCCGGGCACTGCAGCGGGAGACTAGCTCAAGGGAATCGTCGCTTCCACCCTGGTTCCGCGCGGCGAGGAGGTGATGCGGAACTCGCCGCCCGCCTCCCGCACGCGTTCCCGCATGCTGGCAATTCCCACGCCGGGATGCTCGGGCTGGCCATGCATGAAGTCGAATCCCTGGCCCCCATCCTCGACGACCAGCCGCGCATGTCCGTCCTGCACCTCAAGCGCTACCAGCGCCGTCTTCGTCCGCGCGTGGCGATGAATATTCGTGAGGCTTTCCTGTAAGACGCGGAAGAGCACCAGTTCCATGGGTTGCGGCAGCCGTTCGAGGCCCTCCGGCAGTTCGACTTGGACGGCAACGCCGCTACGCTCGGTGAAGCCTTCGGCGTACCACGGAATGGCACTGGCCAAGCCAATCTCTTCTAGTAGCGGCGGGTGCAAAAGGTGTGACAAGGTGCGAACTTCCGAGGTGCAGCGCTCGAGCAGGCTGATGGACTCGCGCAGCGCGCCGGCCTGCGCGGCATCCCGCGAAGCAGCGAGTGCGCGGTCACAAGACATCTTGATGGCCACTAGATATTGTCCCACGCCGTCATGCAATTCCCGCGCGACGCGCCGCCGCTCTTCGTCCTGCACGTTCAGTACGTGTACGGAGAGATGCTGCAAACCTTCGTTGGCTTTTTCAAGCTGCACGCGACGTTCCTCGGAAAGACTTGCCGCTGTCACCATCTTATGAACTTGCGGGATCAGACCGGGTAAGGCAATCGCGGTCACCACGCTGGCCACCGCGGTGACCAGCTTCACGTCTCCAGCCAGCCAATAAAGCGGCTTCCACAGCACCACCACTTCCATGAAGTGCGTGAATCCGCAAGCCACAATAAACAAACCGAAAGCCAGGAACATCCAGCTAAACGGCACATCGGAACGGGTGCGCCACACCAGGTAGGCCAAGGTGCAGGAAATGGCCACGTAGGATAGCCAGATGGCCACGTCGCTTCCGACGTGTAAAGCGATGAGTTGTTTGTTGTACAGATAGCAATAGGCGTGCGGCAGGAAACCCGAGGGAGAGGATCCCGCGCAAGGCCGAGGGAATCAGCAGCAGCGTCGCGGCACTCAAAGCCAGTGCGCTACAAGAACTGGCCAGCACCAGCGTGCGCGTCGCTGGAATCGTCCTGGCATCTGTGTGCATTCCCACCCCAGCTCATTCCTGCTGAATGAAAACGAAACACGGAAGTGTACTTGACACCGCCCGGCGGGTCTCTACAAGAATTCCGGTAGGGACCGGCGGCTAGCTTGTCCAGAAGCTGGTAGAATCACGGCCATTGCGCTGCCGCGCCAGCCGCCCATGATTGGACAGACCATTGCCCACTACCGCATCACTGGCAAGCTGGGCGCCGGTGGCATGGGCGTGGTGTATAAAGCCACGGATCTGAAGCTCGAGCGCACCGTGGCTCTGAAGTTCCTGCCGCACGACAGCACCATCAACGAATCCGAAAAAGAGCGCTTGCGCCGGGAGGCGCGCGCGGCGTCGTCGCTCGATCACGCCAACATCGGCGTCATTTACGGCATCGAGGAGAGCGCCGACGGCCAGATCTTTATCGTGATGGGCTACTACGAGGGCGAAACGCTGGCGCAGAAAATTGCCCGCGGCCTGCTCCCGGTAAGCGAATCTGTGGAAATCGCCATGCAGATTGCTGGCGGACTCGCCTCGGCGCACGCGCGCAACATCGTGCACCGTGACATCAAGCCCTCGAACATCATCGTCACTCACGAAAAAGTGGTAAAGATCGTAGATTTCGGCCTGGCCCGCATCGCCGCCAGCGTCAGCGCCACGCAGAGCATCACCACCACCGGAACCTTGCCGTACATGGCTCCCGAGCAGATTCTGGGCGAACCCATCGACCAGCGTTCCGACGTCTGGGCCCTCGGCGTGATTCTCGTCCAGATGCTGACGGGCAGCCATCCCTTTCTGCGGCCGAACACCGGCGCGATGACCTTCGCGATATTGAACCAACCTCCCACGGCCATAGACGCCGTGATTCCGCTGCTCCAGCCCATCGTCTTGCGTGCCCTTTCCAAACTGCCGGCCCATCGCTATGCCGGCGGCCGCGAGATTCTTGGCGATCTAGGAGCGGCCAAGTCCCAGATGTCCGGAGCAACGCCCGCAGGCGATCCGCCGACGGCCACCAAGGCCGTCGACATGCGCGAGTTCGAAGAGATGATGGCGAACGCCACCACGCCGCGGTGGACTGCACCGCCAGCCCCCAGCCCCTCGACAGGTTCGGCGCAGGCGGACCCGGCTGTCTACCGTTCGATCTACGCGCCCGGGGGCAGGGGCCGCGGCTCGCTTTACGCCGGGTTCGCGGCGCTAAGCCTCGCACTCCTGGCCGCCGCTGCCTTGCTGTTCTCACCCGCTGTGCGCCTGCGATTGGCGGATCTGTTCTCGACGGGCGAGGAGAAACACATCGCCGTATTGCCTATCGACAACGTCGGCGACGACCCCGCAAACGCCGCCGTGGCCGACGGCTTGATGGATTCTTTGACCGGCAAGCTTTCGAATCTCGACGAAACCCAGCGCTCCCTGTGGGTTGTGCCCGCAAGCGTCGTACGCAGCCACAAGGTAACTGACCCCTCAGCGGCGTTTCGCGATTTGGGCGCGACCATGGTCGTCAAAGGCAAATTGCAGCACGCCGGTACGGCCATCCAGCTCAGCGTGGACTTGATTGATGCCAAGGGCCTGCGCGAGATCGGCTCCGCCACGCTCGAAAATGGCGGCGGTGACCTGGCCGCACTGCAGAACGATGCCGTGACCCGTCTGGCGCGCATGATGCACATCC
>JBEKSZ010000035.1:0-34025 GCA_049516615.1 Candidatus Acidiferrum sp.
CGCTGGCCATCGAAGACGTCGTGCGCCCGGCCATCGATGCGCAGGAAGTGCTGATTGAAGTCGCAGCGTGCGGGGTCTGTCATTCCGATCTGCACGTTGCCAACGGCGATTGGCCGCAAATCGTGCCCATCACCAAGCGCCCGCTGATTCTGGGCCACGAAGTCGCAGGGTGCGTGGTTGAAAAGGGCGCCGCCGTGGCCAACTTAAAAGTGGGCGATCGCGTTGGCGTGCCCTGGGTAAACTGGACTTGCGGCGCTTGCGATTTTTGCCGCGAGGGCAACGAAAATCTCTGCACCCGGCAAAAAATCACGGGCGTCACCGTCGACGGCGGTTACGCGGAATTTGTGAAGGCTCCCGCGACGCACGCGCTTAAAATTCCGGACGGACTTTCTTTTGTCGATGCCGCGCCGCTTTTCTGTGCAGGTGTAACGGTATACCGGGCGCTGCAACACGCGAAAATCGAGGCCGGGCAGCGTTTAGCGATCTTCGGAGTAGGTGGCCTCGGGCACCTGGCGGTGCAGATCGGCAAAGAACTCGGTGCCGCCGTGACGGCCGTCGATATCGCGGATGACAAGCTGGCGCAGGCACGCAGCTTGGGTGCCTCCGCTACGCTCAACGCCGCGAGCGGCAATGTCGTAAAGGAGTTGCGCAAATTGGGCGGTGTGCACGCGGCCCTGGTGACCTCCGCGGCCAAGGCGGCCTACGATACCGCGTTTTCCTGCGTCCGCCCCACCGGGACCCTGCTCGTCGTGGGCCTGCCGGCCGAGTCCATCTGCTTTGCGCCGATCATGATGGCGGCCACGGAGGTTCGCGTGCAGGCTTCATCCGTCGGAACGCGGAGCGATCTGCGCAAAGTCCTCGAGATGGCCGCGGCCGGGAAACTGCACTGCCAGGTGAGCGAGCGGCCGCTGTCAGAAGTGAACCAGGTACTGGCGGAACTGCGCGCCGGCTCCATCAGCGGGCGCGTCGTGCTCAAGCCGCATTGACCGGTTCAACCTCCGCGCCACGCGACGCCGAGCGAAGCAGGCGAAGCTTCGCGGTTCCCATGCCAGCCCTCCGTGCCGAGCATCCAGAATACTGATACGATGCATCCGAGTTTGTATTGACATTAGTTTCTATAATGTGATATTGCCTATCACAATTTCGCGCGGTGTCGAGGTGTGTGGGGTACGGTGATGCGTAAGAACTGCTGGAAGTCTCCTGGCCTTCCCTGCTCGCGGCCGCGACGCGGGCGATCGTCTCCGATCAAAAACGCCCGGGAGTATTGCTCCGCCCGTATCTGGATTGAAACGAGTTTCCGCATAAGCCTTCGATAAATCATGTGACAAGGCGTGTAACCATGCCGGGGAAAACGATTGGGCGCACGGGAGGACCTATGAAAGCGATCTTACTTTCCAGTCTGCTGTTGGCGTTCTTGCTCAGCTCATTGGCCGGGCCCGCGGCGATGGCGCAGGGCGTCGGCGCTTCGGGCCAGATCAAGGGGACGGTTTTTGATCCCTCGGGCAGCGTGATTCCGAACGTGGCGGTGGACGCCGTGGACACCGCGAAGGGCGCGCACTACACCGCGACCACGGACTCGAGCGGGCAGTACCAGTTTCCCAATCTGCCTCCCGCCAGCTATGAGCTGACCGCCCGGCATACGGGATTCCAAACCCAGGTGCAAAAGGGCTTGCAACTCGAGGTAGGTCAGACCGCCATCGTGGATATTCACCTGGCTGTGTCCGGGGCCACCGTTGAAGTGCAGGTCTCCGCGGAGCAGGTGGCGATTGAAACCACGCGGGGAAGCCAGGCCGATACTCTGTCGCAGACCTATATCGAAGATCTGCCCATCAATCGCCGCGATTATCTTACCTTCACATTGCTGCTGCCCGGCGTGAGCAACTCCAATACCATCGCCGACAACGCGGACTTTCGCGTAAAGCAAACGCCGCAGAGCGGATTGTCTTTTTACGGGAGCAACGGCCGCGGCAACAGCGTTACCGTCGATGGCGGGGAGTTTAATGATGATGCCGGAGGCGTGCGGCTGAACCTCAATCAAGACGCGGTGCAGGAATTTCAGGTGAATCGCAGCAACTATACCGCGGAGCTCGGCGGGGCGAGCGGTGCGACCATCAATATCGTTTCAAAATCCGGCAGCAACGAAGTACACGGCGCTCTCTATGGACTGTTCCGCAATGATGCGCTCGATGACCGCGATCATTTCGCGCTCCAGCCCGCCTTGTCGCCGGGCGATGCGTTCTCCTCGGATGCCACGGCTACGCCGCTGAAAAACTCTCTAAACCGCCAGCAGTTCGGCGGTAACATCGGCCTGCCAATCCAAAAAGACAAGACTTTTCTGTTCCTCGGCTATGAAGGGCTGCGTTCGGATGCGCAGGACTCCGTGCCCCTGTTGACCAACACCAACGTCTTCAACTCCACCCCGCAACAAAATTCGATTTTCGCCGGATTGGCAACCTTGCCCGGCAACCCGTCCGTGCCCTGTCTATCCAATGCGGCAAATCCCATCAGTGGCATACCCACGTTTCTACCGGCGCAAACCTGCGCGTTTGTGCTCTCAAACTGCCTGAACATCACGGCGTCCGCGTCGCCATGTCAAACCAATCCGGCCTCACAGGCGCTGAACCCCTACATCATCAATCAAGCCGAGACCGGCGGCGGGTTGTTCCCTTTCCCCATCCGCGAGCATCAGGCGTCGGCGCGCCTCGATCACCATTTCAGCGACCACGATCAGGCTTTCCTTCGCTACAGTTTTGACCACCTGACCGAGAAAGATCCCGACGTACAAGCGCTCACAGCCTTTTCCCGCGGCACCTCGGAGCTGGCCTGGGACAGCACCCTGCAAGCTTCCTGGTTTCACAGCTTCAGCCCCACGGCGCAGAACGAAGCCCTGGTGCAGTGGAACATGTATCAATTCAACGTCGATAGCAACGACCCTGGTGGACCGGGAATTGACGTGCAGGGTTTCGGATTTTTCGGGCGCGGCATTTTCCTTCCGAGCCACACGCGCGCGGGACGTTATGAGGTTGCCGACAATTACGGATTCGTTGGCGGGCACCATTCCTTCAAAGTAGGTTTCAGCGAGCTGGTTCGCGGCAACGACACGACGTCGCAGACATTTTTTGCCGGACGATTTGAGTTTCTGGAACTCCCGGGCATTGTCCTCAGCCCGTGTTTGCAAGTGCCCGTGGCTTGCGGCCTTGCGGGGGCCGCGATTCCCGCCACGGCGGCGATCACTCCGCTGCAGTCATTCAGTCTGGGGGCGCCGGGATTCTACGAACAGGGCTTTGGCAATCCCAAGTACACCCAGGTCCGGCCTTTCACAGCGCTGTATGCCCAGGACAGCTGGCAAGTCCGGCCCAATCTCACGCTGAATTACGGGCTGCGCTACGAGCTCGATTCACAGTACGGGCCGCTCAACACGCCCAAGAAGGATTTCGGTCCGCGCGTTTCCCTGGCGTGGGACCCCTTCAACGACCATAAGACCGTGGTGCGCGCCGGTTATGGAATCTTCTACTCCCCGATCTATGCCCAGATCCCGGGCGTAGTCAGCGTGCTTGGCAACAACAACGACACGCGAACGATCGCCAATACCCTGGTAAAGCTAACCGGCGTCGCGGGCGAGCCCACCATCGCCAACTCGGCGGTTATTTTCCAGACGCTTTTTGGCGAGGGCTTAATAAACTGTGGCACCCCGCCGCCGGGGCAGTATGCGTGTATTACGCAAGGCGATCTCGCGCAGTTTAACTTGTCGGTTCCCAACAGCGGACCACTGCCTCCCGGCACGGTTCTGTTCTCCGGCGAACCGGGCTACAAGAGCCCCACCTCACAACAGGCCTCACTCGGGATCGAGCGCGAAATCGGCGGGGGACTCACGGTCTCCGCCAACTACATCTGGGTTCACACCACGCACCTGCCGGTGGCCATCGACACCAACTTGCTGCCCGGGGCTCCGTTCGACACCGGATCGACCGGCCTGCCTTCGAACGGCATCGCGTTTCAGGATTGGGGCGCGCCGGCATGCGTGGCCACGCCGTCTCTGTGCTTTGCTGATCCCACCGGGACCATCCTGCAGAACAACGTGTACAGTTCGGTCGGCTCCGCAATTTACAACGGCGGCATTCTCGAAGTGAAGAAGCGCTTTGCGAATCATTTCACGATTCTGGCCAACTACACGTACAGCAAAGCCATTGACGATGTCACGGATTTCAACAGCGACTATTCTCCTTTCAACGCCGACTGTTTGAAATGCGATCGCTCGCTCTCGGACTTCGACCAGCGCCACAAGGTGGTGCTTGCCGGAGTTTTTGCCAGTCCCTTCGACAAGTCGCGGATCTTCGGGGGCTTCGAGCTGTCTCCTGTCTTCAGCTACAACAGCGGCCACCCGTTCAATCTGCTGGCGGGAGCGGACGTCAATAGCGACGGGCACTTCACCAATGATCGCCCGCCCGGCGCCGGGCGCAACACGGGACTCGGCCCGGACTATACCGACTTCGATCTGCGTTTAAGCCGCGCGTTCAAACTGAACGAGAAGGTTGCGCTGTCGTTTACCGCGGAGGCCTTCAATCTTGCCAACCATACCAACTATTCGAGCGTGAACAACGTGGTTGGCCCGGATTTCGCCCCGCCTTTCAATGTCCACGGCAGCGCGAGTCTTTATCCAAACCAGCCACTGGCATTCACGGCGGCGTTCCCCGCACGCCAAATCCAGCTCGGTGTGCGTCTGGCCTTCTAACCAGCGCTCCCTCGCGGGAGCCAGAGAGCAAGGAAACTCCTGCCCCGGCACAGCAGGCCCCGCGCCGCGGCAGATTGTTCACGTCCCGGTTGGCTAGTGAATTCTGGAAATCCGCGCGGGAGGAAATAAAAAATGTGGCAAACCAGCAAGCGAGCAATGTTTGTGGCGGTTCTAGCGATCATTCTTTTTGCACTGGGGGCAGAAAACGCACGGGCGCAGACTGGCGTCAGTACGCACACCGGAAGCCTGACGGATGGCGCAACATACTTAATCGAAGTTCCCGCAAACTGGAACGGCACGCTGTTCCTTTACAGCCACGGCTACGTGACGCCGGGTTCGCCTAATCCCGCGACCGATGTAGGCGATCCCCTCACCCGTTTCTACATGCTCTCAAGTGGCTACGCGCTCGCCGGTTCTTCGTATGCGACGACGGGATGGGCGATCGAGCAAGCCCTGCCCGATCAGATCGCCGTCCTCGATCTGTTCGACAAGCTCGCTGGCCGTCCGAAGAGAACCGTCGCCTGGGGACACTCGCTGGGTGGCATCATCACCGCCGGCCTGATTCAGCGTTACCCGGACCGCTTCGACGCGGCGCAGCCCATGTGCGGCGTGCTCTCTGGAGGCGTGGCGACATGGAACACCGCCCTCGACAGCGAATTCGTTTTCAAAACCCTGCTTGCGCCAGGCACCGGCTTACAGGTCGTCAACATTACGGATCCGGTAGCCAATCTCGATCTCTCTGAAGAAATTCTTGCCGCGGCGCAAGCCACGCCGCAAGGGCGCGCGCGACTGGCGCTCGTCGGCGCGGTGTCCGATTTGCCAGGGTGGTTCACTCCGCTTTCGACAGAGCCGGCAGCGGACGATTTCGCCGCCCAGGAGGCCAACCAGTTTCTGTGGGATGAGCAAATCGACTTTCCCTTTATTTTTGCATTTCGCGCCGAGCTCGAGGCTCGCGCGCAGGGAAACGTCTCCTGGAACACTCATGTGGACTACCGCCACCAACTTGAACGCTCCATCGGCCTCCCGCAGGTTCGCGCGCTGTATCAGCAGGCCGGCCTCGATCTTGATGGCGATCTAAGAACCTTGAACGACGCCGCGCGCATCAGCGCCGACCCCGAAGCCGTGCACTACCTCGAACGCAACATCATCTTCGACGGACAAATTCACATCCCGGTGCTGACGTTGCATACCAAGGGAGATGGCTTGGTGGTGGTGCAAAACGAAAGCGCCTATAAACAGGTGGTCGATGAGGCCGGCAACGACGAATTCCTCCGCCGCACGTTCGTGTCCCGCGCGGGACACTGTGCCTTCACGCCGGCAGAGACCATCGCCGCCGTCGGGACCCTCGTCAATCGGCTCGATACCGGCAAGTGGCGCGACCTCGAGGCTCGGGACCTCAATGGCCAAGCCGCGGCGCTCGGTCCGAACTTCAACGTCTTCAGCGCCGGCGCGGGCGTGGTTGCTACTCCCCCGGCGTTCATCGATTTTGCGCCGTCTCCGTACTTACGCACTTTCGACGCGGTTACCGGCGAATGCGAATTCGGTTTTCTGTGCGGCGATGCGTTGCTCGGACTGAACCTCCACTAACCTTGACGGATCCTTTATAGAGTCGAGGGGCACGGAGCCTGTTCGTTGCCGCGCGGCCAGCGCCTGCGCCAGGCGCCGTTTTGCGAACAAAGGCGCGTACGTATCGCGGGGGAAGCAGATGCAATCGCCGGTACTCGGTGAGTTCATGGGCACGATGGTCCTCGTGGTTCTCGGCAACGGCGTGATTGCCGACGTCGTGCTCAAACGCTCCAAGGCCGAAGGGGGCGGGTGGATGGCGATCTCTGCGGGATGGGGTTTCGCGGCCATGGCCGGGATCTTCACGGCCCTCGCGTGTGGCAGCCGCGACGCCCACATCAATCCCGCGGTAACGCTGGCTTCTGCCGTGGTCACGCACAATTTTTCGAAACTTGGGCCCTACCTCGTTGCGCAAACCCTCGGAGCGTTTGTGGGCTCGGCTCTCGTGTGGCTGCATTTTTTGCCGCACTGGGCGGCCACGCCCGAGCCGGTCCACAAACTGAGCTGCTTCTGCAGCCACCCTGCCATTCCTAACAAGGCCGCGAACCTGGTCTGCGAATTGACAGCCACCGCCCTTCTCGTGTTCGTGGGTGCCTGCATTCTGAGCCGCCCCAACATACCCGCGGGCCTCGGGCCATTCCTGATTGCCGCGCTGGTTTGGGGCCTGATTCTGGCGCTGGCCGGGACGACCGGTTCGAGCATGAATCCGGCCCGCGATCTCGGTTCGCGCATGGCTCACTGGCTGTTGCCCATTGCCGGGAAAGGGAGTTCCGATTGGGGTTACGCTCCGATTTCCGTGTTGGGCACCTTTGGCGGCGGCCTGCTGGGAGCCCTGGCGATTCGGTTTTTTCTGGCGTGAGGTTTGCCGGCCGCCCGCGACGGCGGGGCCGCGGCGTTTGTCGCTAGTAACACAAATATGATATAAACAATCACATTTTATGGACGTTGCCCAGGGGGGAACAAGCGGTTTGCCGGCAAGCAACAACAAGTTTCCGATGTTCGATCTCACGGGCCGCGTGGCGGTCATCACCGGCGGTTCCGTCGGCTTGGGGCGCCAGATGGCCGAAGGTCTGGCGGAGATGGGGGCCGACGTGGTCCTCTGCGCGCGCAAGAAGGAGCGCTGCGAGCAAGCCGCCGCAGAGCTAGAAAAACTCGGCGTGCGGGCTTTGCCTCTCGCCTGCGATGTGAAAGACCCCGCCAGCATTCACTCCGTGGCGGAAAACACCTTAAAGCATTTTGGCCGCCTCGATATCCTGATCAACAATGCGGGCACCTCCTGGGGCGCGCCGACTGAGGACATGACCCTCGAGCAATGGAACAAAGTCATGGAAACCAATCTGACCGGGACGTTTCTGTTTTCGCAAACCGTGGGGAAAATCATGATTGCCCAGCGCCGCGGGAAAATTATCAACATCGCCTCGGTGGCAGGAATGCGCGGTTCGCCTCCGAGGTTCTCGGCGATCGGCTACAGCACCAGCAAGGCCGGTGTGATTATGTTCACGAAAGATTTGGCCTGCAAGTGGGGCATGCACAATATTCAGGTCAACGCTATCGCGCCCGGGTGGTTTCCCACGGACATGTCGGAAAAAGTGATAGAGCGGAACAAAGACAGCCTGCTCGCAGGTATACCGCTTGGCCGCTTCGGCGGGCCGCAGGACCTGAAAGGCGCGGCAATTTTTCTCGCTTCCGACGCTTCTGATTTTGTAACCGGACACACTCTTGTTGTCGACGGAGGGCAATCCGCCTGATTTCGGGCGCGGCTCACCATGAATATTCCCCTGACCCCTTTGCGTTTCCTGCGCTACGCGGAGCAGCAATATCCGAAGAGAACGGCGGTGGTCTGCAATGAGGCGCGCTATAGCTATGCGCAGTTCGCCGAGCGCACCTGGCGGCTGGCCGGCGCACTCCGCCACGCCGGAGCGCAACCGGGAGATCGCGTGGCCTTTCTGAGCACCAATTGCCACCGTCTTCTTGAAGCCTATTACGGAGTTCTCGAAGCCGGCGCGGTGCTCCTGCCGCTAAACATCCGCTTGTCGGCCGCTGAATTGGGCTACATCCTCAACGACTCTGGCGCCACCATCCTCTTTCTCGAGAAACAGTTTCTGCCGCTGGTTGAAGCCTTCCGCAAGAATCTCACCACGGTAAAAACTTTCTGTTTGCTCGAAGGGGATCCGGAACTTCCCTGGCTCTCGGCGCAAAACTACGAAGCGTTGCTCGGCGCCGCCCCGCCGTACCGAGCGGAAATCGATGCTGTCGACGAAAATGCCGTCGCGGAGCTTTTCTACACCAGCGGCACCAGCGCCAATCCTAAAGGCGTGATGCTCACGCACCGAAATATTTATCTGCACGCCGTGCACGTGTGCATGGCCTTTCAGATCCCCAACGGCAACGTGGAGCTGCACACCATTCCGCTATTCCACGCCAACGGCTGGGGCGTCGCGCATTTTCTAACGCTGCTTGGCGGAAAGCACGTCATGATCCAGCGCTTCGAACCCCGGGAAGTTTTCCGACTGATCGAAAAAGAAGGCGCGCGCACCTGCAGCCTGGTTCCCATCATGGCCACGGCTTTGCTGAATTGTCCGGAACGCAAAAACTATGATTTGAGCAGCCTTACGCGCATCGTCATCGGCGGGGCAGCATCCTCGCCGACCCTCATTCGCCAGGTTGAGGAAACCTTCAACTGCGAATGCTTTTCCGGCTACGGCCTCACGGAAACTTCTCCGGCGCTTTCGCTTTCCCCGATGAAGGACGGCCTCCTGTGGGAAGGCGAGCAACGTTACGTCGGGCAAGCCATGACCGGCTATCCCGTTCCCGGCGTGGAGATGCGGGTGGTTGACCCCAACGATAAGGACGTTCCGAGTGACGGGAGATCCATCGGCGAGATTATCGTCAAGGGTGACGGGGTCATGGAGGGCTACTGGCGGCAGCCCGAGGCCTCCGCCGAGGCTTTCCGTGGCGGCTGGTTTCACACCGGGGACATGGCCACGCGCAACGAGGACGGCTACTTCCTGATCGTCGATCGCAAAAAAGACATCATTGTCAGCGGCGGAGAGAACATTTCGTCTCTGGAGCTTGAAAAGGCCCTTCTCGCTCATCCCGCTGTTCTTGAAGCCGGGGTAATCCCCGTTCCCGACGAAAAGTGGGGCGAAGTGCCGAAAGCGTTGGTGGTTCTCAAGCCCGATACCGCGGCGACGGAGTCCGAACTCATCGAATTTTGCCGCACGCGTATTTCGCATTACAAATGTCCGCGCTCGGTCGAATTCCTCGACAACCTTCCGAAAACCGCAACCGGGAAAGTTCTTAAAAAAGATCTGCGCAAGAAATATTGGCACGGCCAAGATACCCTGCGTCCGGAAGCCCGGGAACCGGAAAAAACGGGTTGAAATGCCGCGCTCACGGGAAAATTCGGAGCCCAACAACAGTTCGATCTCCGAGCTGAGAAGGAGTTAATTCATGGACTTGCGACTGACCCCAGAGGAATCCGCCTTCCGCGACGAGCTGCGCGCCTGGCTGGCCGCCAACGCTCCCCTCGACTGGGCCGCTTGGCGGGAAAAACCGCTCGAAGAATCCTATCCCTACCTGCGCGCCTGGCAGCGCAAACTTCACGACGGCCGCTGGGCCGCGGTCTCCTGGCCCAAAGAGTACGGTGGCCGCGGCGCCACGCTCATGCAGCAATCTCTCTTCTGGGAGGAAATGGCTCGCGTCGAAGCTCCCCCGATGGCGAATTCCCTGGGCCTCGGCTTGATCGGTCCGACCATCATCGCCTGCGGCAGCGAAGCGCAGAAAGCGCGTTTCATTCCCAAAATTCTCAGCGCCGAAGAGATCTGGTGCCAGGGATTTTCCGAACCCAACGCCGGTTCCGATCTTGGCAATCTGCAAACCGAAGCCAAGCTCGATGGTGATCATTACATCGTCAACGGGCAAAAAGTCTGGACCAGCTACGGCTGGGTCGGCGACTGGTGCGAACTCATTGTCCGCACCGACTCCGCCGCCGCAAAACACAAAGGTCTCACGGCATTACTCGTGGACATGAAATCCCCAGGCGTCGAGGTTCGCCCCCTCCGCCAAATGACCGGCGAGTCCGAATTCAACGAACTCTTCTTCCGCGACGTGCGCGTGCCCGTGGAAAATGTTCTCGGCAAAGTAAACGACGGCTGGAACGTGGCCATGAGCACGTTAATGTACGAACGCGGTTCCTACGGCGCACGCCTCCATCTGACCTTTAAACGTTACATCACCCGCCTGATCGAACTCGCGCGCACCATCCAGCGCAACGGCCGCCCGGCCAGCGAAGATCCCCTCATGCGGCAAAAACTCGCGCAGTGCAGCGCGGAAATAGAAATCATGCGCTTCAACCAGATGCGCGCCTTCAGCCGCATCACCGCCACCGGCGTGCCCGGCCCTGAAGGCAGCATCCAGAAAATCTTCTGGAGCGAATTAAACCAGCGCCTGCAGCAGATAGCCCAGGAACTTCTGGGTCCCTACGGCCAGCTGCTCGCGGGAGACCCCCACGCCATGGATAGCGGCCTCTGGTCCTATGCTTATCTGCGCACGCGCGGCAACACCATCGAAGCCGGCACCTCCGAAGTTCAGCGCAACATCATCGGCCATTTCGTTTTGGGCTTGCCCCGAAGTTACTGACACCCAGAGTGCGCCGCGCGGATTATCGCCAGGGAAGGACGAAGCCATGCAATTCGGTCTAAGCGAAAGCCAGGAATTTCTGAAAGACAGCGCCCGCAAATTTTTCGCCGGCGAATGTAGCAGCGCGGAGATGCGCCGCCTGATGGAAACGGGTACCGCCTACGATGCCGGGCTCTGGTCCAAGCTCACCGAGCAGGGCTACACGGGCATAATTTTCCCCGAAGAGTACGACGGCGTGGGCCTCGGCAAGATCGAACTCATGCTGCTTATGGAAGAAGCCGGCCGGGCCCTGCTCCCCGGGCCATTTTTCTCCACGGTAGTTCTGGCAGGCTCGCTTCTCGATAGCGTGGCCAGTCCCGCGCACAAGAAAAAATATCTCGCTCCCATCTGCCGCGGCGAGGCCCGGGCCACCGCGGCCATACTCGAAGCCACCGCTAGCTGGAATCCGCGCGAAGTCCAGCTCACCGCGGCCAACAATAAACTCACCGGTGAAAAGCTCTTCGTCCCGGACGCCGCGGTCGCCGACTTCATTCTCGTCGTGGCGCGCAACGGCGTCTTCGTCGTGGACGCCAGAGCACCGGGCCTCAGGATCACGCCCATGTCCGCCATGGACCTGACGCGTAAGTTGTACGTGGTGCAATTTAAGGACACCCCCGCCGAGCTCCTGGGTCCCGCAAGCGATCTGGCCCGCCCCTTCGACGTGGCCAGCGCGGCCCTCGCCGCCGAACTGGTGGGCGGCATGCAACGGGTTCTGGACATCACTGTTGAATACGCAAAAACGCGCAAACAGTTTGGCAAGCCCATCGGCATGTTCCAGGCCGTGCAGCACCAGTGCGCGGACATGTATCTTGAAACCGAGAGCGCGCGCTCCGCCGTCTACTACGCAGGATGGGCGCTCGAAGAAAATGCGCCGGATGCTGCGGCGGCAGTTTCCATTGCCAAGATGTACGCTAGTGATGCCGGGCGCACGGTCGGCAACCGCGGCATCCAAATCCATGGCGGCATGGGTTTCACCTGGGAAAATGACCTACACCTTTACTACCGCCGCGCCAAAGCTTCGGAAAACGCCTTCGGCGACGCCACCTTTCATCGCGAGCGTATCGCCTCGCTGGTGATCGACGCGCCCGTGGCGCGGGCTGCGGGATAGCCTTTGCCACGCAGGGATGCGCCGTGCGGCGCCCCGCAACTTGCCCGGACCTTAGAATTCATCTTGTTAGAGAGAGCACATACATGAGCGACCTGGTTCAACTTACCAAGCAAGACGACATCGCGGTAATCACCATCAACAATCCCCCGGTCAACGCGCTAAGCCCCGGCGTGCCCGAAGGCATTTCTGAAGCCCTCGACCAAATCACCCGAGACGAGACCGTCAAAGGCGCGGTCCTCATCGGCGGCGGCCGCACCTTCGTCGCCGGCGCCGACATTAAGGAGTTCGGCAAAATGACCACCGGCCAGCCGCGGGGCGCGGGACTGCTTCCGTTCTTGCTGAAAATCGAGGACAGCGCCAAACCCATGGTTGTGGCCATTCATGGCACCGCCTTCGGCGGGGGCCTCGAGTTAGCCATGGCCGGCCACTACCGCGTAGCTGTCGCCAGCGCCCAAGTGGGCCAACCCGAGGTGAAACTCGGCCTCATTCCCGGCGCCGCCGGCACGCAGCGCCTTCCACGGCTCGCGGGCGTAGGCAAGGCCCTCGAAATGTGCACTACGGGAAATCCCATAAACGCGGCGGAGGCTCTGAAATTTGGCATCATCGATAAGGTGATCGACGGCGATCTTCTGGCCGGCGCAGTGGCCTTCGCGCGAGAAGTGGCCGCAAAGCCCGCACCAAAAACCCGCGAGCGCAGCGAAAAACTGGGCAACGCCGCGGAAAACGCGGCAATCTTTGCTGTTGCCCGCGAAACCGCGGCCCACAAAGCCCGCGGACTAAAAGCTCCTCAGGCGGCTATCGACGCCATCGAGGCCGCCAGCAAACTCCCCTTTAGTGAAGGCTGCCAGGAAGAACAAAAACTCTTCATTGCCTGTCTATTTTCCGAGCAGTCCAAATCCCTCATCCACGTTTTTTTCAGCGAGCGCGAAGTCAGTAAGATTCCCGACGTCCCCAAGGATACCTCCCTGATCCCGATCAAATCGGCTGCCGTAATCGGTGCGGGAACCATGGGCGGCGGCATCGCCATGGTTCTGGCCAACGCCGGCATCCCCGTCCTGCTAAAGGAGACCGAGCAAGCTGCTCTAGATCGCGGGCTGGCCACCATCAAATCGAATTACGAAAATTCCGTAAGGCGCGGCCGCTTTGCCGCGGAAAGCGCCGCGGAACGTTTCGCGCGCATTACGCCCACCCTGGCTTACGACGGGTTTGCCAGCGTCGACCTGGTAATCGAAGCGGTCTTTGAAGGCATGGCTCTCAAGAAGGAGATTTTCAAAGACCTCGACGGCATCTGCAAACCCGGCGCCATCCTTGCGAGCAACACCTCCACGCTCAGCATCGACGAAATCGCCAGCGCCACGGCCCGCCCGGAAGCCGTCATCGGAACGCATTTCTTCAGTCCCGCCAATGTCATGCGCCTGCTCGAAATCGTCCGCGGCAAGGCCACTTCAAAGGAAGTCATCGCCACGTGCATGGCTCTTTCAAAGACACTCGGCAAGGTTGGCGTGCTGGTGGGTAATTGCCGCGGTTTTGTGGGCAATCGCATGTTCGGCCCCTACCGCCGCGAAGCGCAATTCCTGGTCGAAGAAGGCGCAGGCGCCCAGGCCGTCGATAAAGCTCTCACCGATTTCGGCATGGCCATGGGCCCGCTGGCCACCGGCGATCTCGCCGGACTCGATGTCGGCTGGCGCATCCGCAAGGAATATCGCCATCTTGAAAAGCCCGGCATCCGCCAGCCTTTCGCTGAAGATAAACTCTGCGAACTCGGCCGCTTTGGCCAAAAGACCGGGGCCGGCTGGTACCAGTATGATGCGCATCGCAAAGCCAGTAGCGATCCGGCCGTCGCGGAACTACTCAGCAAATGGGTCGCCGAAGCCGGCATTCCGCAACGCCAAATTTCTGCCGAGGAAATAGCCGACCGCTGCCTCTATGCCCTGGTCAACGAAGGCGCGAAAATCTTGCAGGAGGGTTTTGCCCTGCGCGCCTCGGACATCGACGTCATCTACCTCAACGGTTATGGCTTTCCCGCCCATCGCGGCGGCCCCATGTGGTATGCCGACACCGTGGGAGTGAAAAAAGTCTATGAGCGCGTCGCGGAGTTCCACCGCCAGCACGGCGAAATCTGGGAGCCCGCCCCGCTCCTAGTGCAACTGGCCGAACAGGGGAAATCCTTCGCCGACTTCGGCAAGGGCGAAACCGCCACTGCCCATTCATCATGAGTTGCAGCGCCTCGCGCGACGGGCGCCGTCGCGTCCAGGGGGCGGCGGCTTGACGCCGCTTTCCCATGGCCAACCCAATCGCGCCGCAGGCGACGAGCCCAGCATCAGGAATCGCCACAAACCCAGAATCATCTAAGATCTTGGACCACCAATCTGCGGAGCCCCAATGAGAGAAGCCGTAATCGTCGCCAGTTCCCGAACGCCACTCGCCAAATCCTTCCGCGGCTCCTTCAATCTGACGCGCCCCGAGGATCTGGCCGCCCATTGCATCAGGGACGTGCTGAAAAAAACACCGCGCCTCGATCCCGCCGAAATCGAGGACGTGATCCTCGGTTGCGGCCAGCCCAACGGTGCGCAGGGCCACAACATCGCCCGTACCAGCGCCATGCTGTCCGGCCTGCCAACTTCCGTAGCCGGCACCACCATCAATCGCTTCTGCTCTTCCGGACTGCAAGCCATTACCGTCGCCGCCCACCAGATCATCAATGAAGGCGTCGATGCCGCCATCGGTGGCGGCATTGAAAGCATCACCATGCTGACGCGCGACAATAATCCCCATCCCGCGCTCCTTGAAAAAATGCCCGGCGTCTACATGGTCATGGGCAATACCGCGGAAGTCGTTGCCAGGCGCTACAAAATAGGCCGCGAAGCCCAGGACGAATACTCTCTCCTCAGCCAGCAGCGCACCGCCCGCGCCCAGCAAGAAAATTTCTTTGACGCCGAGATCGCGCCCATAGAAGTAACCCGCGGTCTGCTCGACAAGAAAACGGGCGAAATCGTCAGCAAAGAGCAAGCCACGGTGAAGCGAGACGAATGCAACCGCCCGGACACCACGCTGCAAGGCCTCCTGGCCCTTAAACCGCACTTTGACCCCAGCAGCGGCCAGGGCAGCGTCACGGCTGGCAACTCCTCGCAGCTTTCTGACGGTGCTTCGGCCACCTTATTAATGTCTCGCGCGCGCGCCGACGAGCTCGGCATCCCCTACAAATTAATCTTCCGGGGCTTCCAGGTAGCCGGCTGCGAACCCGACGAAATGGGCGTCGGCCCGGTGTTCGCCGTGCCCAAGCTCCTGAAGCGCGCGGGCCTGAAAATCTCCGACATCGATCTCTGGGAACTCAACGAAGCCTTCGCCGTGCAGGTCATCTACTGCCGCGAGCGCCTGGGCATCGATCCGGAAAAACTGAATGTCAATGGCGGCTCCATCTCCATCGGCCACCCCTTCGGCATGACCGGTTCCCGCATGGCCGGCACCCTGGCCAACGAAATGGCCCGTCGCCAGTCGCGCTACGGCGTGGTCACCATGTGCGTAGGCGGCGGCCAGGGAGCGGCCGGGCTTTTCGAGCGCGCCGCATAAATCCGGCTTGCCGCGGCTGGACGGCGCGTTTAGGGCCGCAGGAGCCAGCGGGGGCGCCGGACTGCCAGTCCTTCGCATGTAAAATGGAAACCCCGGGAACGAGCCACCAGACACAAGCAAAAATGTCCACACTCTACCTGATCCGCCACGCGCAAGCCTCTTTCCTCGCTGAAGACTACGACAAACTCTCCGCCCGTGGCGAAGCCCAAGCCGCCCTCCTCGGCGACTACTGGTCCAGCCGCAAATTACCCTTCGATCGCGTCGCCGCCGGTCCCCGCCTCCGCCACCGAGAAACGGCCAATTTGGTGCGCGCGTCTTACTCAAGAGCCGGCCTGAACTTTCCCGAGCCCCAGATCCTTCGCCAATTCGACGAATACCAGGGCGAAGAGGTGCTCCGCGTCAGCCTACCTGAATTGCTCGAGAGCGACCCCCAGGTTCGTGCGCTTGACGCGGCATTTCGCTCTGCGCCGGAAGGCCCGGCGAAGCGCTCCACATTTCAGAAGCTGTTCGCCGAGGTCATCAGCCGGTGGGCGCGCGGGGAAATCTCACCGGCCGGCGTCGAGCCGTGGACAGACTTCTGCCACCGCCTTAATTCCGGCCTGACCGAATTTCTCGGCTCCGCCGGGACCGGCGAACGCACCGCGATTTTCTCTTCCGGGGGGCCCATTGCCGTAGCCATGCAGCGCGCCCTCGATCTTTCCTCCGAGAAAACGTTGCAAGTAAGCTGGATGTCGCGAAACTGTTCCTGGAGTGAATTTCTCTACTCCGCGGACCGTTTCACGCTCAGCAGCTTCAATGTGCACGCGCATCTGGACGACCCGGCGCTGCTCACGCATCGCTAGCGGGAATTTATTATGAGTGACTTGCTCGACCATCCGACGAAAGTCCGTCCCGGCGAAGAGCTCGATCTGGGCAGGCTCAAGGCTTATTTGCGTTACCACTTTCCAGACCAAGCCGCCACTCTCGATGTCCGGCAATTTCCGAGCGGTCACTCCAATCTGACCTACGCGCTCAAATTGGGCGCCCAGGAGTTGGTACTCCGTCGCCCGCCTTTCGGCAGCAAAGTAAAATCCGCCCACGACATGAGCCGTGAATTCCGCGTCCTCGCAAAACTTCACGCCTTTTACCCGGCAGCTCCGGAGGTCCTGATTTTTTGCGATGACGATTCCATCCTCGGCGCGCCGTTTTACATAATGCAGCCGATCCACGGCATCATCCTGCGCAAACATCTCCCGCCCGAGCTGCAACTATCCCCGGAAAAGGCCCGCCGGCTAGACGAGTCCTTGATCGACAAGCTGATTTGCTTGCACCAAGTCGACTACGTCGCGGCAGGCTTGGCTGAATTGGGAAAACCGGGAGGCTATCTAGCCAGACAAGTCCGCGGCTGGATCGAGCGTTACCACGGCTCAAAAACGCACGATTATCCCGAGGTAGAAGAAATTTCTCGGTGGCTTAAGCAAAACCTGCCCGCTACCCAATCCGCGGCGTTGATCCACAACGACTACAAATTCGACAACGTGATTCTCGACGCCGGGGACATCACCAAGATAGCGGGCGTGCTTGACTGGGAGATGTGCACCATTGGCGACCCTCTCGCCGACCTCGGCACCACGCTGGCTTATTGGGCTGACCCGAGCGACCCCGACGAACTGCGGGAAAACCTCTCTGAGGTCACCACCCTCGAGGGCAGCCTTACGAGATCCCAGATGGCCGAGCATTATGCGCGGAAAACCGGCTGCGACATCTCGCACATGGCCTTCTATCTGGCCCTGGCCCGCTTCAAACTGGCTGTGATCGTCCAGCAGATTTTCTATCGTTACCACCAGGGCCTCACCCGGGACCCCCGCTTCGCCGCTCTCCCGGCCCGCATCGCTGCTCTCTTCCGCGCTTCCCTATCCGCCGCCCGAGGCCGTGCAATCTAGGTGCTTGAATGGCGCAGCCCCGGCGAGCCTTTAAAACCAGTTCGTGTGCGGAGACCTCGAGGCGCAGGCCTTCAAGGGTAGTAGCGCACGATCCACTCCGCCACGCAGTTCGGTTTTGACCGCCCTTCACTCTCTACCGTCACGGAGAACGTAGCATCCACCCAATCGCCTGGCTCAGCCAGCATCGCCAACGAAACACGCGCGCGAATCCGCGCTCCCACCCTGACCGGGGCGGGGAACCGCACGCGATTCAAACCGTAATTCAGGACCAGGCGCACGCCGCCAGCCATGGCAATCACGTCTCGAATGAAATGGCTGAGCAAAGCCAGGGTCAAGAAACCATGGGCGATGGTTGTCCGATAAGGGGATTCCGCGCTCGCGCGCGCAGCATCCAGATGAATCCACTGCCGGTCCTCGGTGGCCTCGGCAAACTGGGTAACGCGCTCCTCGGTAACGGTCAGCCACTCGGAGACGCCGATCTCGCGCCCGATAAATTCCTTGAGCGCCTGAGGATTAACTACGGTAATGGGAGGCATCGTCAATCCGGCTTGCCGGGCGCCTTGCGGCTCTTACCCAGCTCCCACTTGGCGATCGATTCGACATGCACTTCGTCAGGGCCGTCCGCCAGGCGCAAGGTCCGCGCCGCCGCCCAGGCGCTGGCAAGAAAGGTGTCCTGCGACAGTCCGGCGGCGCCGTGGGCTTGCATGGCGCGATCGAGCACGCGCAGGGTCATATTCGGCGCCACCACCTTGATCATGGCGATCTCAGAACGCGCCGCTTTGTTTCCGACGGTGTCCATCATGTACGCGGCCTTCAGCGTCAGCAGTCGCGCCTGCTCGATCTCCATGCGGGAAGCGGCGATGTCCGCGCGAATCGTGCCCTGCTCCGCGAGCGTCTTGCCGAAAGCCACCCGCGTTTGCGTGCGTTTGCACATGGCTTCCAGCGCGCGTTCGGCCACGCCAATGCAGCGCATGCAGTGATGAATCCGCCCGGGCCCGAGGCGCCCTTGCGCAATCTCAAATCCGCGCCCTTCGCCGAGCAAAATGTTGGCCGCGGGAACGCGCACATTTTCAAAATAGATCTCGCCGTGACCGTGCGGTGCGTGGTCGTATCCAAACACCGTCAGCATGCGCTTGATTGTGACTCCGGGCGTATCGAGGGGAATCAAAATCATTGACTGCTGCTGGTGCGGCGCCGCCCCTGGATCGGTCTGGCCCATAAAAATGGCGATCTTGCAGCGCGGATCGCCCGCGCCAGAAGACCACACCTTGCGCCCGTTGACCAGATAGGTGTCGCCCTCACGCGCGATGGTTGCCCGGATATTGGTGGCGTCGGAGGACGCCACGTCCGGTTCGGTCATGGCAAAGCACGAGCGCATCTCCCCGGCCAGCAGCGGCTCGAGCCATCGTTTCCGCTGCTCCGCGGTGCCATAACGCGCCAGCACTTCCATATTTCCGGTGTCCGGCGCCGAACAGTTGAAGACCTCCGGCGCCATGTGGCTCCGGCCCATGATTTCGCAAAGCGGCGCGTACTCCAGGTTGCTGAGGCCCGCGCCATTTTCATGTTCCGGCAAAAACAGATTCCACAGTCCCGCGGCGCGTGCTTTCAGCTTTAGTTCTTCGACGATTTTCGCGGGCTTCCAGCGCTCGCGCTCCACTTCCTCGTGGAAGCGCCTTTCACTCGGATAGATGTGGGCATCCATGAAGGCTTGCAAGCGCTGTTGGAGTTCTTTGGTCTTTGCGCTCAGTTCAAAGTCCATGAGTTCTTCTATCTTCCGGTGAAGGCCGCAGCCCGCTTTTCGACAAAATGGGCCACGCCTTCCTTAAAGTCGTCGGAGCGCAAGCTGGCCAGCATCTCCTGCTCGGAAGTCTCAAAGGCTTCGGCCAGAGTTTGGAACATGCCTTCATACACTTGCCGCTTGATTACGCCGAGCGACCGCGGGCTGACGTTAAAGGCCAGGTGCGCCGCATATTCCTGCACTTTCTGGGCAAACGATTCTGCGGCGTAGACCTCGTTGGCCAGCCCCATCCGCAAAGCTTCGGGGGCATCGATCATTCTGGCAGTGAAGAGCAGGTCCAGCGCGTTGCCATGCCCCACGAGGCGCGGCAACATCCAGGCCATGCCGTACTCGGCGATCAGCCCCCGCTGCGCGAAGGCCGTGCCAAACCGAGCGCTCCCCGAGGCCAGCCGTATGTCGCAATAGAGAGCGATCAGCAGTCCCAAGCCGACCGCCGGGCCGTTGATGGCCGCGATGACTGGCTTGGAAAGCGCCGGGAAATAAGAATATTTCTTCTGAAAATCTCTGCGGCTGTTTTCCCCGGCGGGGCCCGCGGACTGCACCGCCTGCGCGCGCCGTACCTCGTCGAGCCCTTTTTCCGCAACCGCGCTCAGCAGTGACATGTCGGCGCCCGCGCAAAATCCGCGCCCCGCACCGGTCAAAACGATGACGCGAACATTTTCGTCGCGTTCCGCCTCGTTCATCGCGGCGCGCACTTCCTGTTCCATTACAGCCGTCCAGGCGTTCAGTTTATCGGGTCGATGAAGCGTGATGGTGGCCACCCGACCGGCCGCGACGTACAGCGTTTCTTGAGTGGGCATGATAGAGGAGATTATATAGAACCAGGCGCGCATTAGTCACCTTCATCTGTAAGTGACTATCGTCTTCCCCTTTTGTGGCCCTCTTCGGCTCGCCGCCGGGGGCTCGCCCCTTGCGGGAGTGAAGAGGTTGCGAAACGGGCACCCTGGCGGATTTTGCGAACCACCCTAAATGCTCTAAAATCAACAGTAGTTCCGCCGTGGGCGTGTAGCTCAGCTGGGAGAGCGCGTGCTTTGCAAGCATGAGGTCGCAGGTTCGATCCCTGTCACGTCCACCAAATTTTAATTTCCTTGCCCGCCGGAGTGTTCTAGGAGAGGGTGCCCTGCAGCAGCTCGCGCAAGGTTTCCTGTTTCTGCGCGCCGAGTTTTTTGTCCTGCGAAGTCAGGTAAAACACGTCAATCGCCTTCTGCCCTTCGGTGTCCACCAGCGCCACTTCGATGTTGCAGCCGAGCCGGGCCAACGCCGATCCGATCTCGTGCAGCAGGCCGGGATGATCCTGGGTGACGATTTCGAGCAGCGTGCTGTGCATGGAAGAGGTGTCGTCGAAGGTGATGCGCGTCGCCACTTCCACTTTGGGCGGGCGCTGGCGGCTCGCGTCGCGGCCTTTCAACAGGCTTTCCAGCGGCGCCTTGCCGCGGACCACATCGACCAGGCTCTTGCAGAAGCGGTCGACTTCGCTTGGATTGAGCTCCAGCGTACGGTGCAGGTCGGTGAAGTGGAAGGTGTCGAGCACCACGCCCGCGGCGTTGGAGAAGGCGTCGGCTTGCACAATGTTCATGCCCCATCCGGCCAGCACGCCGGCGATGGTGGCGAAAAGCGCCGGCCGGTCGGCGGTGAGCAGGGTCAGCGAATAAGCGCGCTGCTTGGCCACCAGTTCAATTTGCACGGGGTCGGCGTCGAGCTTCTGATATAAGGAAAAATGCCCGGCGATGTCCGGCGCGGAATGCACCGCCAGATAGCGCCGGGGAAATCCTTCGAGAAAGCGTTCAATGGACTCTGTGCCCGCCGAGCCCGTAAGCTTTCGGACCTGCTGCAACACCGGCACCTCGTCGAGCGCGTGCAACCGGTCGCGATCGAGCGTGCGGCTGAAGTGATTTGAGGTGGAAACAAAAAGTTGCCACAGCATTTCCGCTTTCCACGGCGTGAGCGCTTCCGGATTTACGGCATGAATGTCCGCATAGGTCAGCAGACAAAGACGCTGCAATCGTTCCGGGCTTTGCACGATGGCGGCAAATCCGGAAACCGTCGCCGGATCGAAAATGTCGCGCCGCTGCACCGTGGCGGACATATCCAGATGCCGTTCGATCAGGAAATGCACTTCGGCCTTTTCATCCGCGGTCAGCTGCAATCGTGCCGCGGCGCTTTCAAGGGCCGTCAGGCTTCCCGCCACATGATTCTCAACCGCCATGCCCTTGCCGACGTCATGCAGGAGCAGGCTCAGGATCAGCAGGTCGCGGCGATCCACGACTTTCCAAAGTGACGAAAAATTTGCTCCCCGCGCGTCGGGCGGGCTGGCCAGCGCTTGCAGGTGCTCAATGGTGCGCAGGGTGTGTTCGTCCACCGTATAGCGGTGATAAAAATCCCGCACCACCAGCGAATCGATGGCCGCGAACTCCGGCAGGATTTTGGTCAACAGGCCCAGCCGCTGCATGGGACGCAGAGCCACGCCCGGGAAATCCGAAGCCAAAATCTCCTGGAATGCCGGCCAGCTGATTTCCGCGTTGCGCACCGGCAATTCCGGATGCAGCATCACGTAAGCGATCGTGCGCTCCGCTTCGCGGCTGAGCGGCACGCCGCTTCTCGCTGCCGTGGCGAACAAGCAAAAAAGCTGCGAGCGATCCGCCAGGGCGGTTTGGTCCATCACCTCGAGCAGCCCGTCGCGCACCGCGAACGGCTTTCCGTTGCCCGCTTCGATTTTCGGCGCGCGCGTGGCGCTGAAAATGCGCTGCCGCAAGGATTGCTGCGCGGGCGTCTTCTGTTCCATGTAGCGGAGCAATTGCCGGTTCAAGGTGCGCGCCTGCCGGAAGTACACGCGCATCCATTCCGCGGGACTGCGCTGGGCGTCGAGCGCCGCGGTCGCAGGCAGGCCCAGACCGCGTTCCGCAGCCTTGGCTTGCAGTTCGTAGGTAAGCGTGTTGTCGTTGCGTTCGTTGTTGTAGTGCAGGAAACACCGGATGGCACCGAGGAAATCCACCGCGCTGCTGGCCAGCTCTTCTTCGGCTGCCGTGCTGTTCCAGAAGTCCTGTTTTTCTCCGCTGATTTGCCGCAACCACTCCGCCGCTTGATAGTCTCGCAAACCGCCAGGAGATTCCTTTACGTTGGGTTCCAGATGAAAAATCGTATTGCCGTAGCGCGTCAGCCGTTCCCGCGTGAGCTTGCGCAATTCCGCGGACAGAAAAGGCCGCGCCTGTTTTTCCGGGCCGGGCAGTATTTTGGTATCCAGCCGCTCGAACAGTTCGCGATCTCCGGTTAAAAACCTGCGGTCGAGCAGGGCCAGATGAAACTCCGCGTTATCCTCCTCGATGCGTTTACACTCCTCGATTGTGCGGCCCGCGGAGCTGACGCGAAATCCCATGTCCCACAGCGTCTTGGAAAATTCCGAAATCAGCGGGCGAAAATCCCGCTCCGCTTTATCGCTTCCAAAAAGAAATAAAATGTCCAGATCCGAGTAGGGAAACAGCAGTTGCCGTCCGTAGCCGCCGAGGGCCAGCAGGCAAAGTCCTTGCGGATCCATGCCCCGGCCGCTGTGCAGCTGCGTGAATACCTGCTGAATATTGCCATCGGCCATGGCGCACAAGGCCCCCAGCGTGTCGCGCGCGCTGGCGCCCGCTTCAAATTCTTCGCGGATGCGTTGCCGGTCGGCGGCGGCGAGCGGGCCGAGTGTCGATAATGGGGTCACGGATCCTTGCATACTATAGGCGGGGCGGTACCTCGGGTCGTTCCGCGGATCGCGGCTGGGAGCCAGGCCGGGGCGGGCGGCGGAAGTCACTGGAGCGCATTCTCCCCGCGCTCTTCGTTCCGGATGCGGATGGCGTCATCCACCCGCGTAAGGAATATTTTACCGTCGCCAATCTTTCCTGTCTTGGCGGTTTTCAGGATGGTGTCCACAGCCTTATCCACCATCTTGTCGGGCAGCACCAACTCCAGCTTGATTTTTGGCAGCAGGTCGACGGTGTACTCTCGTCCGCGATAAACCTCGGTGTGGCCTTTCTGGCGGCCGTGCCCACGCACTTCCGTCACGGTCATGCCTTCGATGCCGATCTCGCACAGCGCATCTTTTACGGACTCAAAACGCGAGGGCTGAATAATGGCTTCGAGTTTAATCACGTCTTACCTTCAAAGGACCGCCCCCTCTCGAGATTGCCCGTCGGCACGCGGTTTAACTTTGCTCCGCCGACGGGCGGAGCTGCCGACTCTTTGTGAGCGTTATCATGAACGGTTCCTCCGATCAGGCCAATCGAAAATTTTGCATCTTAACTATCTTAATTATCCATTGGTATTCGCCCCCTGGCCCCGGTAAAGTCGTGCGCTAAGCAGCGGACCGCAGGACCTATCCCCGAGGAAATTTGTTGTCGGTAAATGCCTGGGGTGGTTGCGCTGCCCTGTTGCGTGGCGGGCTTGGCCCGACAGGCCTTTACCAAACAAGGGGTTCAACAGCATGGGATCTAGTCCCACCGAAGCCGCCGGCATATTTTTGTTCCTGGCAGGTTTCACCGCGCTGGCGGCGGGTTTCGCGCAGGGCGGGGTGCTCTATTATCTGCTGGCCGTCGTGCTGCTCGCGGGTTCCCTGGTGCTCTTTCGCAAATCTAAACATCTTGAAATGGCGCGAGGCTGAGGAGTCAGAAATGAAGATCGCGGGTATTCTGGTTGCCGTACTGGGTTTTGTGATCAGCTTGGCCAGCCTGGCGCTGGGCTCCCTGGGAGCCAGGTTTGCCCTGGTCACCGTTGGCTTGATCCTCAGTCTTTTTGGGATTCTCGGCATCCTGAACCCCGCGCACCTCAAACACGCCATCTGGAAGACCGGGGCCGGCGCAGAATGAAGAACCTCGCTGCCAGAAGAGCTTTCCTGCTACTCACCGCTTTGCTTTGCCTTTCGACGCGCGCTCTGGCGCAAGGTCCGGCTGTTCCACCCGCGGCGAGCGCGCCTGCAGCTTCTCGTCCGATCACCGATGCCGATCTTGCCAACGTGCCCGTGCCATCGGCGGATGTGCGGGCTAAAGGCGACAAGGACGGTTCGCTCACGGGAAACGCCGGCGATGTCACGGTTGCCGACGCCAAAAAAGGCCTGACCATCGGCGATCTGGCCAATCAAGTCGGGCAGAATAAAATCGCGCTAAATATTGTATGGACGCTCGTGACCGGCTATCTGGTCATGTTTATGCAGCTCGGTTTCGCGCTGCTTGAAACCGGCCTGGCCCGCGCCAAAAACGCCAACCACACCATGATGATGAACCTGGTGGTTTACGGTGTCGGCATGTTCGCCTACTGGTTGTGCGGTTTCGCTATTCAAATGGGCGGAGTCGGCGCAGTCTCCAACCTTGGCGGCACGCCCGCTCTGAACGCCGAACACGTCATCCATCTGTTCGGCAAAGACTTCGGCGTCTTCGGGCAGCACGGATTTTTCTTGATGCACAAAGGCACCTACGACGTCGGCGTCATGGTCCTGTTCCTCTTCCAGATGGTTTTCATGGACACGGGGGCGACCATCCCGACCGGCGCGGCCATGGAACGCTGGAAATTCTCTTCCTTCGTGATCACCTCATTTTTCTTCGCCGCGTTCACCTATCCCTTGTTTGCCAATTGGGCCTGGGGTGGCGGCTGGCTCGCCAATCTCGGCGTCAATTTCGGGTTGGGTAAAGGCTACGTGGATTTCGCGGGCTCCGGCGTCGTGCACGCCGTGGGCGGCGTCAGCGCCCTCGCCATCGCCATGATTCTCGGTCCGCGCATCGGTAAATTCACGCGCGATGGCCGGCCGCAAGCCATCCTGGCGCACGATATGGTCATCGTCATCACCGGCTGCCTTATCCTGGCCTTCGGGTGGTTCGGCTTCAATCCCGGCTCGACGCTCGGAGCTTCGGGCAGCGGCAATCTGCGCATCGGCTCCATCGCCGTGAACACCATGCTCGCCAGCGCCGGAGGCCTGCTCTCGGCCATGCTTTATATGTGGATGGTGTACGGCAAGCCGGACGTTTCCATGACCGGCAATGGCTTTCTTGCTGGCCTCGTCGCCATTACCGCGCCGTGCGCCTTCGTCAATCCCGTCGGCGCGGTGGTCATCGGGCTCATTGCCGGCGTGCTCGTGTGCCTCTCGGTGGCTTTCGTTGAGCGGTACCTCAAAGTGGACGATCCAGTAGGCGCCATCTCCGTGCACGGCGCGTGCGGCATCTGGGGCGTTCTCTCCGTCGGCCTTTTCGCCGACGGCACCAGCAACTACGCCGGCGCTTGGAACGGCGTGAATGGCGCGGTTACGGGACTGTTTTATGGCGATGCCTCGCAACTTCTGGCCCAGCTCTTTGGCGTGGTCACGCTCCTCGGCGTAGTCTTTGTCCTCAGCTACTGTTTCGGCGCGCTGGTGGATCTCTTGATGGGCCAGCGAGCCTCCGCGAAAGCCGAACTCGAAGGCCTCGACCTTCCGGAAATGGGCTCCCTGGCCTATCCGGAGTTCGAACTGAAATCGGGAAATTAGCGCGAGACCACCAGGGGGTGAAAGACCAGCGATGCAACAAGCTCTAGAAAGCGCAGAACCCGCGCGGCTCATGGATTTGGCCGCGCCAGGAGACCTTGCGCGTCTCCCGTCGCTGCCCTGGCGCGACCCGCACTCTGTGCCGCCCGAGAAACTCGCCGAACTCATCGCCACCCTCAAACAAGCCTGCGCAGAGCACCCCGGCAGCGCCGCCCTGCGCACGTGCCTCGGCATGGCCCACGCCATGAACTTCGACGTTTATCCTTCCATGGCGGCGCTGGAATCCGCGATTCGCATCGCACCACAGGATTTCTTCGCGCAGCTGAAATATGGCGAACTCTTCTACCGCGTCCGCGCGCTCCCGCGCGCCGAACAGGAAACCGTGCGCGCGCTCGAACTCGCGGTTTCCTCAGAGGAAATGTCGTTGGCCCGCAAGCAACTGGCGCAAATCCGGCAAACGGCTCACGGCGGCCATAGCCGCCCTCCCTTGCTAAAATCCCTCGCCCTGCCCGCCGCCGCTCTGGCCGCGCTGCTCGCCGCGATCTCCTGCCTGTATCTGCTCTCAAGATGAACTACCGCTGGCACTATTTCGCAGCCGCCATTCTCCTGGCTTGCTATTTGCTGGTGTCTGGCGGCGTGCCGCTCTTCCCCGTAGCTCTCGGCTGTCTCCTGGCCGCCGTCCTGACTTGGCGTAAAATCTCCCAGCAGTCAAAACCCTTCTAGGGGCGATGCTTTTAGGTGGCATCTTGCGGCCCCGCCCGCCCGCGCTGCCCGTTTGCCAATCCCCGTCTTGTCTCGTGCCCCGCGCAGCGTATAATGCCTCCGGCCCAAAACTCCGGCGCCTTGGCCGCGATACAGCGCACACAATGGTTGATCACAACCCCATGGAAATCGAGGTTCGCGATCAGGGCGACATCTCCATCGTCGATGTCCGCGGCCGCCTGGCCATCGGCGAATCCGCCGAGCAGTTACACGAGGCGCTCAACACCATCGTCCGCCGCGGTGTCCGCAAGGTGGTCGTCATCCTCAATCACGTCACGCAGATCGACAGTTCCGGCATCTCCACCCTGGTCCGCGTGGCCATCGGCCTGGCCCGCGAAAAGGGTTCCCTGCACCTGGTCTGCGGCCCGGGCCGCGTCCGCGACTCCCTAACCGTCACGCGCCTTGTTGACGCCATTCCGACCTTTGAGAGCGAAGGCCAGGCTCTGGCCAAGTTTTAGGAGTTTCGCGGCCGAGACAATCCTGGCCGGGCGCTTGGCGAGTTCCGGCCACGCGGCGAGAGAAAGCAACCGGGCCCGCGTGATCCGGCCGCCGCCACCATCTGCTGCTCAATTTTTTTTGCAAAGCGCGATCGGAAGGCAGGGTTTGAAGACGAACTCCGTCGCGGGGGCTTATCCGCCCTTCTTTAACTCCGACAACACCATCTTTGCCAATTCCTTCAGGGTTTCAAACACGCCCTGTCCCGTGACCGCCACGCCTTCAATCACCGGCTCGCCCTTTTTCTGCAACTGTTTGGTCAGCTCGTCAACCGGCATGGCATTCGGTAAATCGCGCTTGTTGAGTTGCAGCACGTAAGGAATGGTCGTGAAATCCAGCTTGTGTTCCTTGAGGTGTTCCTGAAGGTTTTCCATTGTTTCAAAATTCGCGTCCAGCCGTTCTTCCTGCGAATCGGCCACGAACGCCACGCCATCGGCGCCCTTCAAGATCAATTTGCGGCTGGCCTCATAAAAAACCTGTCCAGGCACGGTATATAAATGAAAGCGCGTCTTAAACCCGCGCACCGTCCCCAAATCCAAAGGCAGAAAATCAAAAAACAAGGTGCGGTCCGTCTCCGTAGCCAGTGAAACCATTTTCCCTTTTTGGTTTTGCCCGGTATGGTCGTAGATCCACTGCAGGTTGGCGGTCTTTCCGCCCAGACCTGGACCGTAGTACACCAGCTTGCAATTGATTTCGCGCGCGGGAAAATTGATGAAAGGCACTTAGGGTCAGCTCGATCTCGGCCTGAATTTTATAGCACAGGGCGGGCGGCCGAGACCAGAGCTCTGCGCGCGAACGTCACCTGCTGCAGCGTCGCATTCTAGTTTCCGCGAGAATGCCAAATTGTGCGCGGCTTATTTTTGCCTCGTGGCACTCGTAGGTAACGGGTGCTCCGTGGGCCCTTTTCCGGCCCGGGCGCGGTTTGAAATTCCCCCGCCGCGCGTTACTGCCGTACTGGTTAACGTTTCGCGCCCGCCCGCCTGCCGGAAATCACTGCGGCCTGGCGTGAATTGACGCGCGGTATCGGCTCTGCTAGCATCCGGCTCATGGCCAAAGCCCATAAGCCCTCTCCGGGCGCCTCCGAGCGCTCCAAAAGCGTCTCTCGCAGCGATGCTAAACCGATGAAAAAGAGGGTGTTACCGCCAGCCCCGCCCGCGCAGCGCGGGGGCGTTGAGTTGGTTGATCCTCGCGTGCAGGCGCAATTAAAACTTTACGATGAGGCGCTGTCGCTCTTCCACCAGCAAAAATTCTCTAAGGCCAAGCAGGAACTTGAAAGAGTTCTTGAAGGTCCGAGCAAGGAGCTCATCGACCGCGCGCGCATGCACATTAAAATCGCCGAGCAGCGTATGAAGCCCGCGGCGGAACAAAATCCCCGTACCGCCGAGGAACACTACCAACGCGGTGTTGCCATGATGAATATCGGACGCTGGGACGACGCCCGCGAAAGCCTGGTCAAGGCCCGCAAAGCGGCCCCCAAAGCCGACCACATCCACTACGCCATGGCCGCCCTCGACTGCCTCACGGGCGAAGCCGATTCCGCCATGGCCAATTTAAAAGTTGCCATCGAACTCCGCGGCGAGAATCGCTTCCACGCCCGCAACGACGAAGATTTCGCCTTTCTCCAGGAGGACCCGCGCTTTACCGAACTCCTCTACCCGGAAAAAGAAGGCTACTCCGGCTAACAGCAAGGTGATCTAACGGGGACTCGACGCCGTTGGCGAGGCTTGCAGGTCCGGGTACAGGCGGTCGAACTCGGCTTCGCCGTGCAGGGGCGCAAGGTCCGGATCGCGGCGCGCCCATACAGCATCCCGGAACCCGGCTTCCCAGGCTTTGCGCAAGGCATCGAGAGCTTCGGTCTTTCTGCCCAGGCCACAGTAGGTGCAAGCGGCGTTGTAGAGGATCGACGGTTCGTTGGCGCGCAACGTGAGAGCCATGTTGAGCTGTTGCAGGGCGTCTTCCGTGCGACCCAGATCCGCGTAGTCCCCGGCCACCAGAATGCGCGCACGCGCATCTTCCGGAACTTGTTTCAAGTGGTTTTCCAGAGCCGCCATCCGGCGCTGCGCCATGTTGCGCTTGGCTTCTTCTTTGCCCATGGCGCCCAGCGAATTCAGAATGGGCACGTAAACGTTGTAATCCTCGCCGCTGGCTTCGATGGCCGCTTCAACGACGTCCACAACTTCCTGATAGCGCCCCGCGGCAAACAGCGAGCGGCAGAGCAGGTAATAGGCCCCCTCGCAGTCGCGCTTGCGTTCGATGGCTTTCTTCACCATGCGCACGGCTTCGTCATGGAGTTCGGCGGCATAAAGAACCCAGGCCTGACTGACCTGCACTTCGGCCAAGTCCCAGCGCAGCGCCACGGCCCGGCCGGAAGCCTCGCGGGCTCGTTCGACCCATACCGGTTCGCGGCTGTAGTTGCAGTAAAACATGGCGCAGGCATTGGCGCAGGCCGCGTAGGCCAGCGCGAAGCTGCCATCAAGGGCCACGGCGTTTTCAAACATTTGCAGGGCGAATTCAAGATCCTGGCGGGTCTGCCGCCGCGCATACCGTTTGCCGCGCAGATACAGGTCGTAGGCCTGCAGGTTTTCCGTGGGCTTGATGGCCAGCGCTTCCAGCTCCTGCGGCGAAAGCGTAACGCGCAGGGCTTCCGCGATTTTGCGGGCCATTTCATCTTGCACTTCGAAAACGTCCTTCATCTCACGGTCGAAGCGCTCCGACCACAGGGGAAAATCCGTGTGGGTATCGACGAGTTGCACGTTGATGCGCAGCCGCGCGCCGGAGCGCCGCAGGGTTCCCGTCAGCACGTAGGCCGCTCCAAGCTGCTGGCCGATCTGCGCCGGGGTCACCGGCTTGTCTCGGAACGCCAGAATGGTGGGGCGGGAAAAAGTGTTCAGCCCGCGAATCTTGGACAGCTCGGTGATGACGTCCTCGGTGATGCCGTCGCGCAGATATTCGTCTTCCTTCGAGCCGCCTAGATTTTCAAAGTACAGAACGGCCACGGACTTCCCGCTGGGCTTCGCCGTTCCGGAGTCGGAATCGGATTTTTCCTTGGTTCGCCGTTTGCTCGACTCCAGATCGCGCTTCAGTCGAGTGAGGTCGGTCTTCAGTTCGGTGGCCGTCTGGCAGCGCAGGCTGCGCTCTTTTTCAAGGGTTTTATCGAGGAGACGCACAAAGTCCGTCGGCAAAGCAGGATTCAGCTCCGCGGCAGGCCTGGGCTCGCGGTTCAGGATGGCATCGAAGACCACCGCCGAAGTATCTCCTTGAAAGGGCAGCGAGCCGGTGGCCATCTGGTAGAGAACGGTGCCCGCGGAAAAGATGTCGGTGCGGGCATCGACCAGCTGGCCGCGAGCCTGCTCCGGAGACATGTAGGAGATGGTGCCCACGGCGGCGCCCGGGGTGGTCAGTTCGTTCGCGGCGGTTTCCGCCTGTTCAAGCGAAGCCCCCGGCGCCAGTTCGCCCTGGCGCATTTTGGCAAGCCCGAAGTCCAGAATCTTCAGCTCGCCGCGTTCGGTAAGGAAAAGATTGGCCGGTTTGATGTCGCGATGAACGATGCCCTTGGCGTGGGCCGATTCCAGAGCGTCGGCCATGTGGATGGCAAGCGGGAGCAGCTTGTCCAATTCAAGGGGCTTGCTGGTCATGGTCTGCGCGAGGGTCTGCCCTTGCAGCAACTCCATGACGATAAAGTGGCGGAGTTCGTGCGACTCGATGGCGTGAATCGTACAGATGTTGGGGTGGTTGAGGGACGAAGCCGCGCGCGCCTCGCGCTGGAAGCGCTCGAGCGATTGGCTGTCCTGTGCTGTTTCGGGCGGAAGAAACTTGAGGGCTACCCGGCGGCCGAGCTGCGAATCCGCGGCTTCGTAAACCACACCCATGCCTCCCGAGCCGACCTGTTTGAGAATGTGGTAATGCGAGAAAGTCTGTCCGACCAAAGAAGCTGCCGAGTCCGCCATGGGCCGCACATGTTAGATGCTCCGAGCGGGCCAGTCAATCTCTTGAGATACTGCACTTGAGATACGAACCGGTGCCAGCAATGGCAGCCCGCGCGGGCCTTGCGCAAGCCGCGCTGCCCTCTAGCAGGAGGCGATTGCGCCCCGGGGCAGCTTAAAATTCGCCCTCGGAGCCTTGCTACCCGGGACCGGGTTTCCGAGAAAAGAAGGCTCGCGCCGGCTAGCGCGCCACGCCGGCCTGAACGCCGGGCTGTGCCAGTTTGCCGGCTTTGGCGAAACGCACGCGAACCAGCCAGAAAATCATGACGACCGCCACCACAACGACCGGAACATTCAGAAGATGGGTTTTGACCAGACCCTCGGGAAAATGCTGCTGCTTTCCGAGGAACAGAGAAGCCGTGCCGATAAACAGCGCGAGGCCCATGCGCCAAAGATGCCGCCCGATGCGTTGCGTTCCGGAAACTCCCCCGCGAACGAGCATGCGCACATCCCAGACGGCACATAGCAGGAACACGGAAGCAAAGATGAAATAGGGCGCAGGCGGAATTGCATCTTTAAAAGGCGGGCCGGCACTCGCCACCCGGAATCCCACGATCAAGGTCGCCGCTCCGGCCGCGAACGCCACCAGCATGGCGCCAAATTCAAAAAGAGCGCTGCGGCCTTCCTTGCGCTGGACAGCCGCCCAGGCCGTGGCCACCAGGTAGCAAACCAGCGCGCCCCCGATCACATTACTCGTTTGCTCTTTCATGAACCCCATATACGCGCCAGTTCCGCCCATAATCAGCATCCCCAGAGAAAATACGTTTCCGCTCGCGCGATGCAGTCGCGAACCTTTGCGAAAAGCCAAGGCCGACCAGCCGCCGAGCAATCCGACGATGGCGCCACAGATGTGAATAAACAAAACCGGTGTCATTTTGAGCTCCTGTCCATCGCCAGCGCAAATATCCGCATTTCCCGGGGCGCGCCCGGCAACTGGCGCTAAAAAGTGATGACGACTTTTCCCCGCGCGTGCCCGCTCTCGAGATATCGCAGAGCCTCCGGGACTTCGCTCAATGGGTAACGCCGGTCGATGACCGGCGTTAGCTGGCCGCTGGCCATCAATTCGCGCGCCATCGTCAGATCCTCTTTGCTGCTTTTGGCGCCCACGAAGGTCATCTTCTGGCTCACCAACCGCGACAACAGGGGCGCGGCGATGGCCCGGGCCAGAAAGCCCAGCATCCATGGGCTGCTCGGTCCTCCGACCGCGATGTATCTCCCGTTGCGATTGAGAACCCGGCGGCATGCGAGCAACGAATGGTTCCCAACGCAATCGAAAATCAGATCGTAATGGTGCGCGCCCAGCGTGAAATTCTCCCGAGTGTAATCAACGACGCGCTGCGCGCCGATGGAGCTGACCATTTCGACGTTCCGGGTGCTGCATACGCCGGTCACTTCCGCGCCGAACGATCTGGCGATCTGCACCGCGAAAGTGCCAACGCCTCCCGCCGCGCCGTTAATCAAAATCTTCTGTCCCGGCTCGATTCTTCCCCTGGTGCGAAATCCCTGCAATGCGGTGAAAGCCGCAACCGGCGCCGCAGCTGCTTGCTCAAATGTCACGTTGTCCGGCTTCGTCACCAGTCCGCGAGTGCCGGTACACGCATATTCGGCAAAAGCTCCCCGGCAGGAGCCGAATACCTCGTCGCCGGGTTTGAACTCCGTGACGCCCTCGCCCACCGCTTCCACCCGGCCGGCGATATCAACCCCCAGGCGCGTCTCCTTGGGCTTGCGCAGCCCGCCGAGGATGCGGATAAGGTACGGCGTGCCTCTCAGGAAGTGAAAGTCCAGTGGATTTACGGAAGCGGCGCGAACTTTTAGCAGCACTTCATCGCCCCGGGGCACGGGCTTTTCGATGTCCGCAATTCGCACAACATCGGGCGGTCCGTATTCGGCATATACCGCGGCTTTCATCAGATTTCCCCTCCCCGCGCCGGCGGGCTGCCCCCGGTCATCGGACGGCCTTTAGCAGGGGCAGCCACATGAAGCTTGCGACACCGAATATCCCGGCGCCCATAAGGAGCGTGAGCAGGACGAGGACCCCCGCCATCGTGAACTGTTTCCACCAAGCGCCGCTTTGCTTGGCGCGCAGATACAACTCGAGAATGGCGAGGGGCACGAGGAAACAGCCATAACCCAGAAACGCGAAGAACGCATCATCGTAGCGATCGCCGGCCCGGAATAGACTGCGGCTGACGATCACCCATGCCAGAAATCCCACGCGCGTGAACCACTGCGCGTTGGCCACCAGATAGGTCCGCAGCGCCCAGCGGCGATGCGCGGGAATCTGATGCGTCGCCGCGCTGCGCCAAGCCAGCCCCACGAAGGCGATGATCAGCACGGCGTTGAGGTCGGTGGGCAGCGCCGCAAAAAACTTTGGCCGGGCGCCATGCAGCCAGGTGATATACAGGCCGGAGACGCCGAGGCCCCAGGCCGTGACCATGAACACCCGCCCGAGCGAGCGGTGCACGGCCATGGCGCGCGTCCGGATCTGGGGAACCAGTTGCAGCGCTCCGCCAAATGCGATGATCCCCGCCAGGAGCGCGTGCGCGGCGAAAACCAAATTTCCCGCCGTATCGCCGGCAATGTAGCCATGACGGAGAAAGCTATTCTTGCTCCAGGCCTGAAAATTCCCGGAAAACGTGGTGGGACCGTAGAACGCCACAATGTAATAGAAGAACGCCCACTGCCCGATGACCGCCACCACAAACCAGAATCCTGCGGCGGTCCGCAGCGCGCTGCTGGCGGCAGAATTCAGCTCCAATCGGTTGTGCAAGACCGCAGTGCCCATGTTCCGTGCTCCTCCTGTCCAAAAATCGCTTTCCGCGCGCCGGGCCGAATCAGATTGGTTCGCGATAACGCCGCAGACGCACCGCGCCAGCCAGAAAGATCGCGGTGAGCGCCAGACCAACCCACAGCCCCGAGCTGCCCAGAAAT
>JBEKSZ010000036.1:0-33973 GCA_049516615.1 Candidatus Acidiferrum sp.
CCGTAATTTCCACCTCCATCAATGTGCAACCCAAGGACCTGCTGGCCGAGCCCATCGGCGCAAATTGGGTCTCTTACAATGGCGACTACTCCGGCCGCCGCTTTAGCAATCTCGCCGAGATCACGCCCGCGAATGTCGCAAGTCTACGGGCTCAGTGGATTTTTCATCTGCGCGACTCCACTGGTCTCGAGGTCACCCCCGTAGCCGTAGACGGCATGCTGTTCGTCACCTCGGCCAACGATGCCTTCGCGCTTGACGCGCGCACTGGTAGATTGATCTGGCATTACTCGCGGCCGATCACCGAAGGTCTCATCGACGACGCTTCCCAGCACCACAATCGCGGCGTCGCTATCTGGCGCTCCAAAGTTTTTCTAGAAACCGACAACGCGCACCTCCTGTGTCTCGACGCTCGCTCGGGTCATCTTCTTTGGGACGTGGCCTATGCTGAAGGCAACAAAAATTACGGCGCAACCAGCGCGCCCCTCGTCGTCAAAGACAAAGTCATCGTCGGCACCTCTGGCGGAGACGACGGCGTTCGCGGTTTCGTCGCGGCCTTCGACGCCGCAACCGGCAAGGAGGCCTGGCGCCTCTGGACCATTCCCGGGCCGGGCGAACCCGGTTCCGAGAGTTGGCCGGGCGACCTGTATCTTCGCGGCGGCGCTACCACCTGGATGCCCGGCACCTATGATCCTGGTCTAAATACGATTTATTGGGGGACGAGCAACGCCGCTCCCGATTTCGACGGCGAGCCGCGCCCGGGCGACGATCTCTACACCGCTTGCGTTCTCGCGCTCGACCCCGACACCGGCAAGATGAAATGGTATTTTCAGTTCACCCCCCACGATCTCTACGACTACGATGCCACCGAAACTCCTGTGCTCGTCGATGCGGACTATCATGGACAACCGAGAAAACTGTTGATTCAGGCGAATCGCAATGGATATCTTTACCTACTCGATCGCACCAATGGACACTTTCTCTCGGCCCTTCCTTTTGTTACCCATTTGAATTGGGCCAAAGGCATCGATGCGCAGGGTCGTCCCATTCGCACCGGCCTTGAACCTACCGACCAAGGCACCGAAATTTGCCCCAGCATGACCGGCGCGACCAACTGGTTTTCTCCCTCTTACAACCCTTCCACTCATCTTTTTTACTTCCTTGCTCTCGAGGAATGCGGCATTTTTCACCGTAAACCGGAAAAATTCTCCGAAGGCCGCGCGTATTATGCGACGGGTGTCAAACGCGCACCCGGCGGGCCCCGTCAAAAAATTCTGCTTGCTTACGACATTGACAGCAATGCTCTGGCATGGCGGTATCCGCAAGTGGGTGACGGAGGTTCTTCGGGAGGAACCATGACCACCGCGGGCGGCCTGGTTTTCTTCGGTGACGACGCGGAATCGTTCGAAGCGGTGGAAGCAACAACCGGAAAGCCGCTCTGGCACTTCACAACCGGCCAGAGATTTCACGCTTCTCCGATGAGCTACGCGGTCCTCGGTAAGCAATATGTCGCCATTGCGTCGGGCAACGATATTTTCAGTTTTGCGCTGCCGTAGAAGAAAAGATTTTGCAACAAAACCATGAGGAGGAAAAACAGAATGTTTTCTAGTCTTTGTACGCGCAGGTCTTTTGCGAGTCGCATTGCCGCGTTGCTTCCTGGCATCGGTCTAGCCGCAGCGCTGCCCTCGCCCGCCCGGGCGCAGGCAGCGGGTGGCGTCAAGAAGCTCGAGATCGACGGTAAGCCCGCCGGCACAGGTTTCATCACTCCACTCATCGTCCACAACGATGTCATCTACATCGCTGGAATCGGCGCTCACTCCCATAACAAAGCCGAGTTCCCCAAGGACATCACCAATCACACCAAAAGCGTTATGGAAGGGGTTAAGACCGCCGTTGAAACCGGAGGAGGCACGATGGACTCCATTCTCCAGCTCACGGTGTACCTGGCCAGCATCAACGACTACGACGGCATGAACAGCGTTTTTAAAACATATTTTCCCAATGGCGGCCCGGCGCGCACTACCGTCGCGGTTGCCAACCTCCCTGGCGACTCCCTTGTCGAAATCAACTGCACCGCCGCGGTCGTTCGCAAGTAGGCGATTGGCTTAGAGGAGAGATAAGCGATGGCACTTAACCTGAAGTCCACTCGCCGCACCTTCATGAGCAGTCTGGGCGTTATGGCGACAGCCTTGTCCGGTAGAATCTCAAGCGCTACAGGGCTTTTCACGAACGCATCCGTGCCAGCCGCCGGCACCGCGCAAATCTCGGGTTTCGGCGCTTCCGGCAACGTGTATGAGGAACTCGGTGTAACCACCGTGATCAACGGGCAAGGGACCATGACCGTTCTCGGCGGTTCCCTGGCGCGACCCGAGGTCGAAGCCGTCATGGCTCTCGCCGGTCAGCACTTCTGCAGCATTCCCGATCTGGAGGTGGCTGCAGGAAAACGGATTGCCGAAATGCTCAAACTTCCGGAGGGTTATACGGCGCTGGTCACCTCTGGCGCGGCGGCGGCCATGCAATCCGGCCTGGCTGGCATTCTAACGGGCAACAACCCCAAATTCATCGAGCAGCTTCCCGATCTGACCGGGATGAAATCCGAAGTCATCATCCAGAAATCCCATCGCAACCCCTTCGATCATCAACTCCGCGCCACCGGCGCGAAGCTCATAGTAATCGAAACCACGGACGAACTGCGCAAGGCCGTCAATCCGCAAACCGCGATGATGCATTTCTCGAACTTCGCCAATGCATCGGGACAAATCAAAGTCGACGAATGGGTCAAGCTCGGCAAGGAATTGAACATCCCAACGTTCATCGATGCCGCCGCCGATACGCCTCCGGTCTCACACCTCTGGGATTACGCCAACATGGGTTACGACCTCTGTGCCTTCAGCGGCGGGAAAGCCATCCGTGGCCCGCAGTGCGCGGGGCTTTTAATCGGCCGTAAAGATCTCGTGGCCAACGCGCTGCTCAACAACAGCCCCCACGAGGACACGCTGGGTCGCTGCGCCAAAGTCGGCAAAGAAGAGATCATCGGCATGGTCAAGGCGCTTGAGCTGTACTTGAAGGAAGATCACCAAGCCCTCGACAAGGAATGGCAGCGGCGTCTTGAATCCATATCGGCCCGCATCACCGGCATCCCGGGCGTCACTACGACTTATTCCGTTCCCGACGTGGCCAATCACGTCCCACACATGGATATTCAATGGGACCCCAGCCACATTTCCCTCGATCCTAAAGACGCGGCAAAGCAACTCCGCGGCGGCAAGCCTTCGATTGTCGTGGAAAGTACTCCAAGCGGCCTCGCCATGAATTCCTTCATGCTGCAACCCGGTGAAGAAAAAATCATCGCCGACCATCTGGTGCAGCTCTTGCGCACGCATTCGGCCCGAGCATTCGGCCCGATCCGGCAGGAGGCATAGCGCCAGTGCCATCCAAATGACCGCGGCATCGCCTCAATCCCCAACTCGCATCCGCTGGCTGCTCATCGGATGGCTCTTCGTCCTAAGCGCCGTTGCTTTCCTCGACCGCGTCAACCTGTCCATCGCCGGAACTCGGCTCGCTGCCGACTATTTTCTCAGCGACGTGCAGTTCGGCTTGCTCTCCACCGTTTTTCTCCTCGGGTATGCGCTCCTGCAGACTCCGGCAGGCTGGTTGGCCGACCGCTGGGGTCCGCGTCGCGTCCTCGCCGGCGGCGTGATCTGGTGGGGCATTTTCACCGCGCTCACCGCCGCCGTGCCCAAAACCCTGCGCGATCCACTTCTGCTGCTCTTGCTAGCCCGATTTCTTCTCGGAGCCGGCGAAGCGGTCATGTACCCCTGTTCGAATCAGTTCGTCGCGCGCTGGATCCCCACGCAAGAACGCGGTCTCGCCAACGGGCTGATCTTCGCCGGAGTCGGAGTGGGCTCCGCGGCTTCGCCCTCGCTAATCACCTACATCATGATTCATCACGGTTGGCGTTCCTCCTTTTGGATCTGCGCGCTCCTTGGTTTGGCCGCCGGACTGATCTGGTTCCTGGCCTCCCGTGACCGTCCCGACGAGCATCCCCTGGTTTCTCGGTCGGAGTTAGCGGTGATCCACAGTGGTCTCGTGTTCCTAGACAACCACGTAGCGGGCGACCGTACGCCAGCTTCGGAGCAAAAGCATCCCTCGAGAACGGTGCCGTGGAGCAGTATTTTAAAACACCGCGAGGTGTGGTTAATCACCGTCAGCTATTTCGGTTACGGCTACGTCGCTTGGATCTTCTTTGCTTGGTTCTTCATCTATCTCGCGCGCGTACGCGGGATGAATCTGAAGTCCAGCGCCTTCTACGCCACCCTTCCCTTTCTGGCCATGGCCATCGGCTGCGCGGTGGGCGGATTGCTCGCCGACTTCCTGACCAAGCGGGCAAGCCGCAGAGCGGGCAGATGCGGCGTCGCCGTCGTCGGACTCGGCCTTGCTGGTATTTTTCTCGCGTTCGGATCCACCGTGGATAGCGCACCATTGGCAAGTGTCATTCTCTCGGGCGGAGCCGGCGCGTTGTATCTCTCTCAGAGTTCTTTTTGGGCCATCAGTGCCGACATCGGTGGACCTTTTTCGGGATCCGTGTCTGGATTCATGAACATGGGTGCGCAACTGGGTGGCGCCGTCACCGCGTCACTCACTCCGTTCATCGCCACCCATTTCGGCTGGACGGCTTCTTTTCTGGTCGCCGCCGCTTTGGCCTTTCTCAGTTCCGCAGCCTGGCTCGTAGTCGACCCGGATCGTCCGCTCGTACCTGTCAGCTAGATCCTACTTCCCGCAGCCTATCAGCGAGTCACTGAGAATTGGCGTACAAGGCTGCCCAGCAGAACCTTCCGACATGCCCGACGTCTCGCCAGATTTCTAGTATTCAAACGGTTCAAACCGGTGTAAAGTACCGGCTGTCAGTCCCTCGGAACACCCGGATGAAAAAATCCTTCAAATCTCCCAAATCCTCAAAGAATTCTGTTTCGCGCCGGCAATTTCTTGCGCGGGCAGCAACTGCGGCCCTGGCCTTCACCATCGTTCCCCGCCGGGTGCTCGGCGGCGCCGGCTATGTTTCGCCGAGCGACAAAGTGAACATCGCGTTTATTGGCGTCGGGGCGCAAGGGCTCAGAGTCATGCTCCATTTCCTGCAGCAACCCGACGTCCAAGCCGTCTCTGTCTGTGACGTCAATAAGAGCGCGTCCGACTACCCGCAGTGGAGCAACCACGAATTCTGTAACTCGGTCCGCAAATTGCTGGGGATTGACTCGGGATGGGATTGGCTGAGTCCCGACCAGCCCATTCAACTGACCCACTCTCTCCGCGTCACGGGCGGTGTCGCCGGCCGCGAACCTTGTCAAAAAATCGTCGAAGGCTATTACGCCGCGCAGCAGCCGTCCGGAAAGTATCGCGGCTGCACCGCCCATAGCGACTTCCGCGAACTGCTCGAGACCGAGAAAGACCTCGACGCCGTCGTCGTCTGCACCACCGACAATTTGCACGCGGCCGTTTCCGCTGCCGCCATGAAAAAGCGCAAACACGTCTTCTGCCAGAAGCCGCTAACGCACACTATCTACGAAGCGCGCCGGCTTGCGGAAATCGCCCGCGAAACCGGCGTGGCTACCCAACTCGCTGTCGGTAATCAAGCTTCGGAAGCCACCCGTCTCCTGTGCGAGTGGATCTGGTCCGGCGCAATCGGCCCCGTGCGTGAGGTCGCCAACTGGTCGAGCCGCCCCTATTGGCCGCAAGGCCTTGAACGTCCCAAGGAAACGGAGTCCGTGCCGGAGGGTCTGGACTGGGATCTTTGGCTCGGGCCCGCCCCCACTCGTCCTTTCAATCGTGTCTATCTTCCCTTCTCCTGGCGAGGCTGGACCGACTTTGGCTGCGGCGCTCTCGGCGACATGGGATCCTACAGCTTCGATACCTTGTTCCGCGTCCTCAAGCTGGAAGCGCCAACAACGATTGAAGCCAGTTCCTCGGATCGTTACGAGGAAACCTACCCCTTGGCTTCCATCGTCACTTACAACTTCCCTGCTCGCGGCGACATGCCGCCAGTGAAATTCACCTGGTACGATGGCGGCCTCAAACCTACTCGGCCTGAGGAGCTAGAGGACGACAGCCCCTTTAAGGGCGATGGCGAGGAGGAAGACGAAGGGCTTCTCTTTATCGGCGACCGCGGCAAAATTCTCTGCGGGTTCAACGGCGCCAATCCCAAGCTCATCCCGCAAGCAAAAATGACCGCGTTCGAGCCTCCAGCGAAGACCCTCCCGCGCTCGCCGGGCAACGAACGAGAATGGCTGGACGCTTGCAAGGGCGGCGGAACAAAGCCTGGCGCAAACTTCGAATTCTCCGGCCTCGTCACCCAAACTTTGCTCCTCGGTAACGTCGCGTCTCGCCTCGGGCAAAGAATCAAATGGGATCGCCCAAGTCTAGCCGTAACCAATTCCGCTCTCGCGGAGAAGATGGTTCGCCCGGACCGCCGTTCCGGCTGGGAGCTTTAGTCTCCGGCGCCTGCGGGTTTTGCTCCAGAGTGCGGTAAGGTTTGAAAGGAGCGAGCAATGTCACGTCCATCCCGGCGCGAATTCATCAGCGCCACCGCCAAAACCGCCGGCGCCACTCTCCTCTCCTCCCTGGCGCTCCGAGCTCTCGCCGATCCCCTGGGCCTCCCCATTGGCTGCCAGACCTGGCCCGTCCGCGAACTGATCAGCAAGGATTTTCCCGGAACGCTAAGGCTTCTCGCCAGCGCCGGATTCCAGTCCATCGAACTGTGTTCTCCGGCTGGCTATTCCGAGTTTGGCTTCGGCGCTCTCGCGAAATACAGCGGTGCGGAACTCCGAAGAATCATTTCTGACACCGGGCTTGCCTGCGTCAGTTCTCACTTCGCTATCGAAGAGCTCCGAAAAGATCAGCCCGCACGAATTGCCTGGGCCAAAGATGTTGGCCTCACCCAGATGCTCGTGCCCAGTCTCGATGGACCCAAGAATCCGACACTCGATGAAGTAAGACGCGCCGCCGATGAGTACAACCACATCGGCCTGCTCGCGGCCAAATCCGGCATCCAGCAAGGTCTTCACAATGAGGATTTCGAGCTGTCCAGCGTCGACGGCAAGCGCACCTATGATCTTCTCTTCGGTCTGCTCGATCCCAACGCTGTCAAGTTTCAGTTTCAGGTTTCCACAATCAGTCGCGGGTATGATGCCGCCGAATACTTCGCCAGGTACCCTGGCCGCTTCATCTCTATGCATGTGCAAGGCTGGAAGGCGGAAACAAAGAAAATTGCTCCGCTAGGCCAGGATTCCCTCGACTGGAGGAACATTTTCTCCGCCGCCAAGACCGCCGGCATCCGGAATTATTTCGTCGAAATGAACTTCGACTTCATGAAAGCCAGCGTCCCCTTCCTCCGCAGTCTCCAGGTCTGAGGAAGGTTAGACCCGGCTCCGCGGACCTTGCCCCACCACCCCATAAACGAGCAAGCCGAGGGATCCGTGGGTCATCCGCGGCTATCCGGGCATGATCAACGGTTTGTCCTTGGGGATGGCGTCGAGCGTGGCTTTATCGAGATTCAAATGCGCGGCGACCAGCTCTGGCGGAGTGTGAGCGAGCCATTCTGAGAGCGCAAGATCCTGATAGATGCTGCTCTTGAACATCTCAAGGAACTTCAGGTCAGTCGTGCCAGTGTTTTCGATGTAGTGTGGCAGGGTCTTCTGGATATAGCCCACGTCGCCGGTTTCAAAGTCCATCGTGCGCGCGCGCCCGCCAGTGGTGAAAACGGTCATACGACCTTTGCCGGCATAAAAGTACTGCCACTCGTCGGCATTGGGATGCCAGTGCAGTTCGCGCAGGCAGCCGGGTTTGACGGTCACAACCGCGGCCGCCGTGGTGGTAATTTTGAAGTTCTTGGCATCAATGATGCGGACTTCGCCATTCTTGTTGTTCAGCGTGGCGGGAGCCTTATTGGTGCGAAAAGCAAAGTCAATCGGCGAAAGACCCAGGCTGCCCGCTGCAACACGGCGATCATCTTCAAGCGGTCCGGGAACCGCGGTTTGAAAGATGAACTTTTCTTTCTTGGGCAGGTTGGCCAAGGCTTTCTGGCTGACGCCGAAATTCTTGGCCACGACGTCCGGTGGCGTGTGGGCCATCCAGTCGGTAAGCAGCACGGTCTCGTATTCGGAGAAATTGCCGTCGTCAAAGACCAGCAAGAATTCACAACCGTCCGGAGCGAGTCCCTGGATGGAGTGGGGAATGCCCGGCGGGAAAAACCACAGGTCATTGTCGGAAACGTCAGTGACAAAACTTTTTCCGTCGGCGTCGATGCAGGTGATTCGCGCGGAGCCGTAGAGCATGAACGCCCATTCTGCGGCGGTGTGCCAATGGAGCTCGCGCACGCCGCCGGCCGTCAGGCGCATGTCCACGCCAGCCAGAGTCGTCGAGACCGCCAGTTCGCGCCGGGTCACTTCGCGCGACCAACCACCTTCCTGAAGACGCTTGTGTGCGAAAGAAAAGGGGTACTTGAAAGTCTGCACCCCGCCGGCATCGGTGGGAACCGGACTATTGGAGTCCGGGTTCGCAGCGTCGATGGCCGGATTGGTGGGACCTGGATCGCTCGCACTGCGATCCGTTTTCGCTTTGTACTGAGAGTCGCTCTGCGCCGCCAGTTTTTCCGCGGAGAGCATGCCGGCTGCCGCTATGGCCGCCGAGCTCGCGCCCAAGAATCCTCGTCTTGTAAATTTGTCTTTCTCTGCTTCGTTGCTCATGCCAAGCACCTTTCCGCGTCGAAAATGGATTACAGGCACGGACTCAATATCAGGCCCAGTGTTTGACGGTTAAATCGAACAAAGGGATACAAATTTCGGAATTGCGAAAGCGCCATCCGGTTCACGGGCTCGTGGGGGACAAGCCACCTTGCCGCGGATTGTACACCGAGCGGCCTTTCGTTTGTTAGCGCAGGCGAGCTAAATCGCCAGTCTCAGGGACCTGAGTCTCCGTGGGTCAGTCGGGGGAGAAAACTCTGGCCATGGGAAACCACCGCTCCGAAGTTCTCGGCCACGGTCTGCCCCAGGTCGGCCAGCGTGTCGCGGACACCGAGCTCGGCATTGCAGCCTGTGGCCGACGCCGCCTGGGGAACATGGCCCGTTCCCGGTGAGTAGGCCAAAACCGGAACATATTCGCGCGAATGGTCGGTGCTCGGCCAGCGCGGATCGGGATCGCAGCCATGGTCGGCGGTGAGCAGGAGCAGGTCGCCTGGCGCGAGGCGCGGCAGGAATTGGGCGAGAGCGGCGTCGAATTCTTCGAGAGACTTGGCGAAGCCTTGGACGTCTTTGCGGTGGCCGTAGAGCATGTCGAAATCGACGAGATTGGCAAAAATCAAGCCGGTACGGTGTGTGCTGAGCGCCTCCGTAAGTTTTTTCATGCCGTCGGCATTGTTGACGGTGGTGGCATAGTCGGCCAGGCCCCGCCCGTTGTAGATATCGTGAATCTTGCCGATACCGTGAACAGCTACTTTTTTTTCCGCGAGCACGTCCATCAGCATCGGACTGGGGGGCTCTACGGCGTAATCGTGCCGGCGCGGCGTCCGCGTGAACTTTCCCGGAGCGCCAGTAAATGGGCGGGCGATTACCCGCCCGACCTGGTGCGGACCCTCGAGCAGCTTCCTGGCGATTTCACACATTTTATAGAGATCGGCGGGCGGAACAACGTCTTCATGCGTGGCGATCTGGAAGACGCTGTCGCCGGAAGTGTAGACGATCGGGAATCCCGTTCGCAGATGTTCGGCGCCGAGTTCTTTGAGAATATCCGTGCCGGAAGCGGGTTTGTTGCCGAGTGTTTTCCTGCCGATTCGCTTTTCAAATTCTGCGATGACGTCCGGCGGGAAGCCCTGGGGGTAGGTTGGAAACGCGTGATCCAGCCAAATGCCAGCCATTTCCCAATGGCCCGTGGTAGTGTCTTTACCGGGAGAGTGCGTGGAGGATTTACCGAATGCGGCCTTGGGGTTTTCCGCGGGCGCGAGATTGCTCAGTGGCGCTATATTGGCAAGACCCAGACTGACCAGCGTGGGGATTTGCAATGGCCGCAATTCCGCGACATGGCCCAGCGTGTTGCGGCCGAGGTCACCATAATCGGCCGCGTCGGGCAAGGCGCCGATACCAACGCTGTCCAGTACGATCCAAAAGATGCGTGTGAATGGGGCCATAAGCCTGGATTGCCGGGGACTTCCGAAGCCTGCCGCGTCCACAGGTTTGCCGACTGTAACATACTCGTGCGCGGAGCGGAGCACTCACCCCGTGCGTACTCTGGCACACACCAGCCAGCCGCGGGCCTCGCGGGTACACCGCGCCGCGGGAACACCACGCTGCCAGTCGCTAAAAACATTCTTTGCGTCAGGTGAACTTTACTTCGCGCGGCTGCGTAGTACAGAGTGGGAAGGTGTGACATGGCGAGCAACTCGGGCTTGAACACGAACCCACCTCCGGGCGGTGGTCGGTCCGTCATTGGGCCGCTGTTATTGATCGCATTTGGCGTGCTGTTCTTGTATGCGAGCTGGAAGCCGGGATTCAGCGCTTGGCGCGTTCTGGGAATCTATTGGCCGCTGATTCTGATCTTCCTGGGTTTGGGCAAAATTTGGGACAACACCCGTTCGGGCGGCGTCTCGCAGAGATACTCGTCCGGGGTCTCCATCGCCGTGCTGGCGTTCGTGGTGGTGATGGCGGCGCTGCTGTGGCACAGCCGGTCGTTTTCGCGCGCGGCGGGATATTATTCCTCGGCCATGCGGCACACCTCGAAGACTGTGGAACTGGGCGGAGCCAAAAGCGTACGGGCTGACATTGAAATGTCTGCCGGGGAGTTGACCGTCGGCGGGGGCAGCATGAATCTGGTGGACGCAAAATTCGATCAGCGCGACAGCGAGGGCGAACCACGGGTGGATTACTCGCAGTCGGGTGGCGTGGGCGAACTAAAGATTTCGCAGGACCGGTCCGGTCCACACATTTCGTATCCGGGCCATGACGACACCAACTGGAATTTGCAATTTGGGGCGGGCGCGCCGTTAGATCTCAAAATCAATTTGGGCGCAGGGCAGAGTAATTTGAATCTGCGCGGTCTGCCCGTAACCAAGCTGGAACTGAACATTGGCGCAGGGCAAGTAAACGCGGATTTAACCGGCGATCGCCAACAGGACTTGGACGCGGATATCGAGGGCGGCGTGGGGGAGGCGGAGATTCGTTTGCCGCGCAACGTCGGGGTGACGGTCGAAGCTTCCGGCGGGATTGGGAGCATCGACACGCACGGGTTGAAACACGAGGGTGGCAGGTATGTGAATGACACCTATGGCAAAGGCGGAGCAACGATTCGTTTGAAGGTAGAAGGTGGGATCGGACACATCGAGTTGAACGAGGAATAGCGCTGGGCGCAAAGGCGCGTCATTCCTTGCGTCAAGGCTGACTGGTCGTTATAACCTTGAACTTGTGGTGCGCTGCTGACAGTTTGCTACCGTTTCCGGGCTTCCGTATAATCAGAAGTTTAGGCAGGGCGCGTTTTGGCGCGCTGTCTGGACTCCCTTTTGGCTACTCACAAAATAACCCCTCTGACCGGCGACCAGGATTTGTTGCGCGTGCGCGGGGCGCGCGTGCACAACCTCAAAAACGTGAGCGTGGATATACCGCACAATGCCATCACGGTGGTGACGGGCGTGAGCGGTTCAGGCAAATCCTCGCTGGCGTTTGACACGATATATGCCGAAGGGCAACGCCGATATGTGGAATCGCTCTCGGCCTATGCACGACAGTTTTTAGAGCGCATGGAAAAGCCCGATGTCGACGAGATTAGCGGGATTGCCCCGGCCGTAGCCATCCGACAGAAAAATTCCACGCGGAACCCGCGATCGACCGTGGGCACGGCCACTGAAATCTATGATTATCTGCGGCTGCTCTTTGCACGTTGTGGTCAGACCTTTTGCATCAAGTGTGGCACCGAGGTAAAGAAAGATAGTCCCGATGAGATTGCTACCCGCATCTTGGGACTGGCGCCGGGCCGCAGATTTTATGTGCTGTATCAGCTGCGCGTGGGAGTTGCGCAAACCGCCTCGGCAGTTCCCGCAAAGATTGGGGAAACCACCAGTGCGGCTGTCCGGCGCATTTTAAAGAAAAAAGCGCCCGGGCCAAAGCCAGCGGCGCAAGCTCAAGCACGCGACGCTTTGCGGGTTACGCTGATCGATTTGCAGAAGCGCGGATTTAACCGCATTTATCAAGACGGGCGGGTGCATGAGTTCTCCACGCCCGAATCGCTGCTCGATGTGGATTTCAGCAAGCCGGCATTTGTACTGGTGGACCGCTTGTCGGTGAACCCGGATTCGCGCGCGCGGCTGGTTGACTCCATTGAGATTTGCTACCGCGAAGGCCAGGGCGAGGCGATTCTGGAATTTATCGCCGATGCCGCCGGCCCCGCGCAGCACATGAGTTTTAATGAACGTTTCGAGTGCAAGAACGATCGGATGCTCTATCAAGAACCGGAGCCGCGGTTATTTTCATTTAACAATCCATTCGGCGCTTGCCCGCGCTGCCAGGGATTTGGCAATACCATAGATTTTGATCTGAATCTGGTCGTCCCGGACCAAAGCAAAACTTTGGACCAAGGTGCGATCGAGCCGTGGACCAAGCCGCGGTACCGCGTGCTGCTTGCCGATATGAAAAAGTGGGCGCGCGGGCGTGGGATCCCTTGTGATGTTCCGTGGCGGCAGCTGACCGCCGAACAGCGACGCCTGGTTCTTGAGGGCGACGAGGAAAACGGTTTTGAGGGCGTAAAGGGATTTTTCAGCTATCTGGAGCGCAAAAAATATAAATTGCACGTCCGGGTGTTCTTGAGCCGGTTTCGCGGGTACGCGCGATGCCTGGAGTGCGGCGGAACGCGGCTAAGAGCGGAGGCCCGGGCGGTACGCGTCGCAGGCCAGACCATTACGGATGTTTGCAAATTGACCGTTGTAGAGGCACGCGCGTTTTTTGCCGCGCTGCAACTTACCGATGCCCAGCGGACGATTGCCGACAAAATACTCGAGGAAATTCGCTCGCGCTTGCAGTTCCTCGACGAGGTTGGGTTGGAGTATCTGACGCTTGATCGCCTGACGTCCACTTTGTCGGGTGGCGAGTCACAGCGCATCCAGCTGGCGACTTCCCTCGGCTCGCATTTGGTTGGAGCGATGTATGTGCTCGACGAGCCCTCGATTGGTTTGCACCCGCGTGACACCCAGCGCTTGATCGACATTCTGAAATCGCTGCGCGACCTGGGCAATACGGTTTTGCTGGTGGAGCACGATCCGGACACGATTCACGCGGCAGATTTTATCGTGGACTTGGGACCGGGCGCCGGAGAGCTTGGCGGCAAACTTTTGTTTGCTGGAGACTACGAGGCGATGCTCGCGGAGCCGAAATCGATCACTGGACGGTATCTGAACGGCGAGTTGCGTATCCCGGTTCCGAACACGCGCCACAAGCCGAATGGACAATTCCTACGGCTACACGGCGCGACCATGCACAATCTGCAGAATGTGGATTTGATGATTCCGCTGGGAACTCTGACCGCGGTCACCGGCGTCAGCGGTTCGGGCAAGTCCACCCTCATTCACGATGTGCTGTATAAGGCGTTGCTTGCCAAACGCATGGGTGGCAGCGTGAAGGAATTTTGCGAACGGCTCGATGGTGACGCCGCAATTCGCGAGGTAATCATCGTGGACCAATCGCCGATTGGGCGCACCCCGCGCTCAAATCCGGCGACCTATTTGAAGGCCTTTGATGCCATTCGCGAAGTTTTTGCGGATACACCGGATGCCAAGCGCAAAGGCTATACCGCGGGACACTTCTCGTTCAACGTGCCCGGAGGACGCTGCGAAACCTGCCAGGGGGACGGCACCGTCACCGTGGAAATGCAGTTTCTCGCGGATGTGGAATTGATTTGCGAAGAGTGTCGGGGCACGCGGTTCAAGACCTCGGTTTTGGACGTGAAGTTTCACAACAAGAATATTCATGATGTGTTAGAAATGACGGTGCGCGAAGCGCTGGCTTTCTTCCTGAACGTACCCAAAGTAGTTTCTAAGTTGCGTATTTTGAATGAGATCGGGTTGGGTTACCTGCGCCTGGGGCAATCGGCCACGACGCTGTCGGGCGGTGAAGCGCAGCGCCTGAAACTGGCATCACACCTGACGCAAACCAATAATTCCGGCGTGTTATATATATTGGACGAACCCACTACAGGTCTGCATTTTGATGATATTTCCAAGCTGCTCGCGGCCTTTCGGAAACTGCTCGAGAGCGGAGCATCCCTGTTGGTCATTGAGCATAATCTGGATGTCGTCAAGTCCGCTGATTGGGTCATCGATTTGGGGCCCGAGGGCGGAGCACTAGGCGGCAAAATCATTGCCACGGGTACACCGGAGCAGATTGCGCGAAATGCGCAGTCGCACACCGGCAGATTTTTGGCGCGGGTATTGAATGGGAACGGTCAGACAAGACGGAGCGGCAACGGAACATCCAAGGTGGATGCCTCGTCCGCCGCGAAAGGACCGGTTCCCTTTTCGGGTGATCACTAGGGGGCGCGTCGTGACGAGCCGGCATTGCGAGACATCGCGAACGGACGAAACCCTCTCGGAGCGCCGCATCCGCAGCTGTAACATCGCAATTCTCGGGCTTGTCCTGGTCTTGGCGGACTGCCCGCAAGCATCCTCTTCCGCAACTCAGCCACTAAAAATTCCCCCGGCGCACAGTTCGCAGACTTCTTCGCGGACGCAGAAGGTCTCCAATCCTCTGAATGATCTGCTGGATGAAGCGCAAAAGGACATCGACAAGAGCGATTTTGCAGCGGCGATTGACCCGCTGCGAAAAGTGATTGCCGCCGAGCCGGATGTCGCTTATCCGCATTTCCAGCTGGCTTATGTCTTCACTGCACTAGAACGCGTTGCGGAAGCGCGAAGCGAATACGAGCGTGCGATCGCCATTGATCCGAAGATGACGGCTGCCTATCTGAACCTCGGTATTCTCTTGTTAGACAAAGAGCCGGCAGCGGCAGTCACGCCGCTCAAGAAAGCGGTGGAGCTGACCCCGGCAGAAAGCCGGCCGCGCTTCTTGCTGGGCGTGGCACAAGAGCGAAGCGGCGATTTTGCGGGGGCTGCGGAAAGCCTCGAGGGTGCCAGCAGCCTCGACCCGCGCGACACGGACACGCTCAATCGTCTCGGTACCCTGTACCTGGGCCTGAAACGCCCGTCCGATGCCGAGCCCAGATTCCGCGCGGTTCTCGAAAGCAAGCCTGGCGATTCCACGGCGCTGCTCGGCTTGGCCAAGAGTCTGGACGCCGGGAACAAACCGGGCGCCCTGGAGGCCTTCCAGGATTATCTCAAGGCGCAACCCGCAGATAAGACCGCGCGCCAAAGGTTTATTGCTTTGCTGATTGCGTCCGAGAAGTACGATCTGGCGCTCGCCGAGATTGATCGTGTCGATGCAGCCGAGGGCCCGACAAGCGAGTCCCTGCGCGAGCGGGCAGATGTTTTGGTGGCCCAGAAAAAATGGGACGATGCCATCGTCGCGGTTCGCAAGGCGGTCCTGCTGTCACCGCAGGACGCCGCGTTGCACGGCGGACTGGGGCGGCTGATGATGCAAAAACGTGATTTCGCCGGGGCCGAAAAAGAGCTCAAGATTGCCCTCACCCTCGACCGCACGAATTTGGTCTACCTTAAGGACTTGAGCTCAACTTTTTATTTGGGAGGAAATTATACCTCAGCGCTGGCCGCCATGGACGAAATCGCCAAAAAAGAAAAACCCGTGGCCTTCACGTGGTTTGTCCGCGGACTTTGCTACGATAAGCTGAATCAGCCGAAGCCCGCGCTGGCGGCATACCAGACTTTTTTGGCCATGACCACCGACAAGAACAGCGACCAGGTTTGGCAGGCGACGGAACGCAGCAAGGTCTTGCGGCGGATGGTCGAGGGTCACAATTAACCCATGGGACCGCTTGGCGCGTCTTCGATGCTGTTGGCCTGGCTCACGATCATTACGCATATCGTCACCACGCCGCCGGCCACGCAATCCTTAAGTGAATTACAGGGACACTTTGACACTGAAGACAACCCGGTCCACAAGGCCAAAATGATGCAAAAGCTCGCTGACGCTCAGTTCGACGCGTCGCATGCAGCGGAAAAAGCAGAGGACTATAATACGGTAGGAGTGACACTGGAGAAATACCGCGACAACATTCGCGCGGCGCTGACGGTGCTGAAGAAAGCGCATCCAGACGCGGAACACAAATCGAATGGCTACCGCCAGCTGCAGATGGAGGTGCACCGCGGCATTCGCGAAGTCGAGGAAGCGCTGCTGGCCTCTCCTGAAGAGTTTAAACCACCGCTCCAGTTGGTGCGCCGGGACTTGATCACCATGAATGACGAAATGCTGCGCTTGCTATTTCCGAAGCGGCCCGATCCGAAAACTGACGCGAAACCGGATGCCAAGCCGGATATGAAACTCCACTCTAGGCCCGATTACAAGGATGTACAGCCATGAGCATTCGCCTCTTTCCTCTCGCCGGCCGCTATCTTGGCGCCCTAGGCGCAGTGCTTTTGCTGGTGCAGGCCGTCCCAGCGAGGCCCTTGCCACAGAAGGACTATCTTTCCTCGCTCGAGGCCGACAAAATTCGTGACGCGGAGACGACCAACGAAAAGGTGAAATTATTTTTGACTTATGCGGAGGACCGCCTCAAAAAATTTCAGTACGAACTGGAACACCCCGCGCTGGCGCGTCACGACGAGACTCTGAACGGGCTAATGAACGGCTATCAGAGTTGTGTCGACGATGCCGCTGATTTGATCCAACTCGGTATCCAGAAGCAAGAAAATATCCGTGAAGGCGTCGATTTGATGGCCTCCAAGGCCAAAGGATTTTTGGAGCAGCTGAATAAACTTCAAGCCGATGGAAAAGAAGTAGAGGTTTATAAAGACAATCTGGACGACGCTATCGAAGGCACAACGGACGCTCTGAACGAAGCTGAGCGCGCCAAGAAAAAAGTGGCGCCCCCGCCGGTGCGCCGACGCAATTAAAAGACGTCTGTTGCGGCCAGCGCTTTTCTGAAGCCAAGGCTTCCAGAAGTAGAGCACCCAGCCGAGGAGCACTGCGACATTGATGATGACGGGACGTTTCAGTTCGCTGGTACCGGGCGGCAGCGCTCTGTTTCAACGCGCATTTACCCGGCTGGGGTGCGAAGGCCGCCCCCCACGATTCCGTGTGGAGTTTTATCCCTACAGTTCTCTCTCCATGACCATTCGCCGGCGCGAGGACTTAGTGATCGTGCGCCTCTCTGACCTCTTGCAGCGCGCGCCTCTGGCGGTACTCGAGGCGGGCGCGGCCTTGATTTTGTCACGCCTGTATCGCCGCCGCGGACGCCAGGAGCTGTTCGCCGCATATCTGGAATACGCCCGCTCGGATCGCACGCGAAACAGGATCACGCGCATGCGCCGCGGCCGTGTGCGTCTGGCTTCGGCAGGCCCGCAAGGTAAGCACTTCGATTTGCACCGGCTCTTTGACCAGTTGAACGAAAAATATTTCGCCGGCGAGCTGCAGCGCCCCAACATCGGCTGGAGCATCCGCGGCTGGCGCCGCCAATTCGGATGCTTTGACCCGGGCCCAAATCAAATCCTGATCAACCGGCGCATGGACCGCCCGAACGTTCCGCAATTCGCAGTAGAATACGTGTTGTATCACGAAATGTTGCATGTGAAACATCCGACCCGCCGCTCGGGCTGCACGTTGCTGTCGCATTCGCCGGAATTCCGCGCGGAAGAAACCCGCTTTACCGACTTTGCACGCGCACGCAAAGTTCTCGATACTCTTGCTCGCTGACTTCGAGCGCTTGCAACGCACTCTCTCCGCCCAACGTGCCCGCTCTGCTGTGTATTCGATCTCGGGCAAACCCACGACCCCTTGCGCCAAACGCGCTTGGCTTGTATGGTGAAACACTTTTATCTGCCACCGCTGGCGAAACGAGGACCGTCCGTAAATGGAAACCGTCGCACCCGAATATCCCCCATCGCCAGCATACGGACTGCGCCGGGCCATTCTCTCGCCGCTGGAAACATTGGCGCAATCGGTCTCCACCATCGCGCCCACGGCCACACCCGCAGCCACCATTCCGCTGGTATGCGCCCTGGCTGGAAACGGCACATGGCTGGCCTACACGCTGGCGACCGTGGCAGTGCTCCTCGTGGCCCTGTGCATTGCGCAATTTGCGCGGTATTCTTCGTCTCCCGGTTCGTTGTATACCTACGCCAGTGAAATCCTTCCGCCGTGGCTCGGCGCAACCGCGGCCTGGAGTCTCCTGCTAGCCTACGTGGCCACCGCCAGCAGCGTCATCGGCGGTTTTTTTCACTACGCGAATTTGCTGGTTCAGGATCTCACCGGGCATTTTACTTCCGCTGTGTTCCTTTCGCTGCTGGTCACGGCCGTCTCCATGCTGGTTGCCTGGCATGACGTTAAAGTTTCCGCACGGGTCATGTTGTGGACCGAGGGCCTGTCCTTGACCACGATTCTCTTCGTCGTGGTGCTGGTGCTCTTCCGACACGGGCCCCATATCGACACCGAGCAGCTGCACCTCCACGCCATGACCGGGAGCGGCTTGCGCCTCGGTCTGGTGCTGGCGCTGTTCAGTTTCGTCGGCTTTGAAAGCGCCACCACCCTAGGCGCCGAGGCCCGCGAGCCGCTGAAGACCATTCCCCGAGCGGTGATTCAAAGCGCCCTGCTCTGCGGCGCGATCTTCGTTCTCTGCGCCTATACCGAAGTGCTTGCTTTTCACCTTGCAGGTCAGGATTTGGGCACCAGTCCCGCTCCGATGCATATTCTGGCAGACATCGGCGGCGTGCACATTTTCGGAGTTCTGATTGACATCGGCGCGATGGTCAGCATGTTCGCCTGCACCCTCGGCTGCATCACCGCCGCAGCCCGCGTACTGATGTTGATGGCTCACAACGGCCTCGCGCATGGTGGTCTCCGCCACACCCACGCCCGCCACGAAACCCCGGGACGCGCGATTCTGGTAACCGGTGTGGCCTCCGCGGCTCCGGTGGCCGTGCTCGCTGCGCGCGGTGCGGGCGGGCTGGATATTTATGGCTGGCTGGGATCCCTGGCCACGTACGGGTTTATTGTCGCTTACGGTTTGGTTTGCCTATCGCTGCCAAAATACTTGCGCGGCCACGGTGTATTTCGTCCGAGCGCGCAGATTCTTTCCTGGCTGGCGGCCACCGCCATGGTTCTGGCGCTCATTGGCAATTTATATCCCGTGCCAGAAGGACCGTACGGCAAATTGCCATACATCTACCTTGTGTATCTAGCCGCCGGCCTGGCGTGGTTTTTCTGGAGTACGCGCAACGAAACAGCGGCCCGCGAGCTGTGAGACCTCTGCCGCGCCCTTGGCCAACCTCGGCCTTGGTTTGAAAAAAGAATTCCACAGATAGAAAAAACCAATCCGTTATAGCGAAAGATTTCGCTTCGATTCCCAAGCCACCTGCAATAGTTTCATACCACCATTTTTTAGCGCCTGGCGTCGGGGGCCGGGCGAGCGCCGCAACTAATTGATAAAGCTTGCACTTTTCGTTTTTCAGGCCGTGCATTCCTAGCCGGGTGAAGGTCCATCATTCCAGGAGATAGCATCGCATGACGAAAAGCACGAAATGGTATTTGCTATGCTGCATCACACTTCTCTGCGCCACTTTCTTCGCACTTATTCCAGCAACGCACGCGCAACAAACCCTCGGCGGCATCACCGGATCCGTCACCGATAGCTCCGGCGCGTCGGTCTCCGATACGCTTATCACCCTGGTCAACGATCAAACGAAATTGACGCGCACTCTGAACGCCAACGGCAACGGGCTGTACGACTTTGTGAATTTGCCGATCGGCACGTATACCCTCACCTTCACGCACGACGGATTTGAAACGCAAAAAATTCCCTCCATCACCGTGCAGGCCGATCGCACCGCGACGCTGAACGTAACGCTAAAGGTTGGCCAGGTTGGAACCACGGTCACAGTCGAGGCGGACCCCCTACTCAACGCCGTGGACACCACGAACGGCTACATTTTGGAAAAGGATCAGATTCTCAACGTGCCCCTGCCCACCGGGAGCTTCACCGGGCTAGCGATTCTGTCGCCCGGCGTCAACGCCGAACTACCAAGTGGCACGGGAGCGAACGCTGGCCTCGGCAACCAACCGGTTTGGGCCAACGGCCAGCGCGACACCAGCAACTCTTTCTTGTTAAACGGAGTTGACGCCAGCAATCTCTTCAACGGCAAAAGCACCAGCTCCGTAGCCTCGGCACGCGTCGTGAACAACACCGGCGTCAGCGGTGCGGCCAGCACCAGCGCCGCGGAAATTCAAAGTACTGCCTCTCCCTACCTCGCTATCGGCCAAGCCCTTCCCACCCCCGCCCCCGAATCCATTCAGGAGTTGCGCGTCAACACCTCCATGTACGACGCCCAGCAAGGTTCGACCAGCGGCGCACACATCGACATGAGCACGGCCTCCGGCTCCAACAGTCTCCACGGCACCGCCTATGCCCACGGCTTCAACAACTCGTTGAATGCCGATCCCTTTTTTTACAACGCCGATCCCAACATCACTTCCGCGGAAAAAAATCCCGGGTTGCAGCGTTACGTGCTCGGCGGAGCGGTAGGCGGAGCGCTGATCAAGGACAAACTCTTCGGTTTTCTCAGCTTCCAGCATATCCACAGTGCCGACCAGGAGATTGGCACCTCCCGCGCAACGGTGCCTTACTGCCTTACCAACGACCGCAGCGCCGCGGCGCTGGCTATCGTCGCGAACGGAGACGGCAGCGGCAATTCCAATGACCTTTGCTCCAGCAGCCCCTTTCCCGACGCCTTGCCCACCAATCCGGTCGTAGGCGCCGCTCCCGGCGATATCAGTCCCGTGGCGTATCAGCTGTTGAACTATAAACTTCCCAACGGCCAATACCTCATACCCTCTGCGGACGGCCAGACCCCCTCCGTGAATTTTCCGGAGAACGCCATCATTCCCGGCACAGCGCTTTTTACCGCCAATCAAGTCGTCTCCGACCTCGACTGGAACGCCACCGCGAAGGATACTGTGGCTTTCAAGTACTATTACCAGCATGATCCCACCACCGCGCCCTACGCGTACTCCAGCGTCGCCGGGTTCGCGCAGCACCTCGACGCTGGCAGCCAGGTCGCTTCCATCACCAACACACAAACGCTCACGCCAACTCTCAGCGTCACCGAGGTCTTCGGCTTTATTCGCGAGAAGGTCTACAGCACTATTTCCCAGCCTTTCTCCCCGTCTTCTCTCGGTATCAACACCTTCGGCTCGGGCATCTTTCCCGGCATCAGCATCGTGGATAATTACGGCAACGATGGAGCGTATAACGACGTAAATAACGTTTCCAACGCTGCGCTCACCATCGGCGAAGGCGGCGCCGCGCAGGGCGCTTTCACCGGGGTCTTCCAGAATCGCTTTATGCCCTCGGCCAACGCCATCTGGACCAAGGGTAAACATACATTCACGTTCGGCGCCAGCTACGCCTACACGCAGCTGAACACTCGCGACGAACGCACCAATTCCGGCATCATCGGCACCGCCGACTTCTCCCAATTCTTGCAAGGACTTGTCTCTCCCTACACCGTCGACGGCTACGTTACTACCTCCTATCTGCAGGGCGATGCCAACCGCTATCTTCGCGCCGGTTCTTCCGGTGCGTATATTCAGGACAAATACCAGGTGCTCCCGAACCTCAGCATTACCCTTGGCGTACGCTATGACTGGAATGGCGGCTTCACCGAAAAATACAACCGCATCTATAACTTCGATCCTTCCCAGTACGCCTTTAATGATTCGACCGGCGACATCACCTCGACCGGATTCGTCGTCGCGGGCCAGAACGGCGCCAGTGATACCACGCTAACCGGCCGCCAGTGGGGTTTTGCGCCGCGCATCGGCGTGGCCTGGAGCCCGCAAATGTTTCACAACAAAGTCGTGGTGCGGGCTGGTACGGGCATCTATTACGACCGCGGGGAGCTCTTCACCTATCTCTCACCAGGCTTTGCTGCCGGCGTCATCACCGGCGGCCCCTTCGGGTTCAATCAAACCCCGCCCTACGTAAATTCTCAGGTCTGCACCGATATCGGCACCTACTATCAGGATTACATTCCCACTTGCAATACCGCCTCGGACACAGTTCTGCCTACCTCGGGGAACGCCTTCGGTGGATCGCTCTCGAATCCTTGGGGAGGCGGTCCGCAAGCGCCGCCAACCGGCAAAGCCTCGGACATCGTCAATTCCCTTCCCAACGGCAACGACATCTTGAGCGGCGCGCAACTCTTTTCCTTTGGCGTCTACAACCGCACCAACAAACTCCCCTACACCATCAACAACACCCTCGACATCCAATGGCAGCCCCGTAGCGATCTCTCCATTCAGGTGGGGTACGTCGGCAATCTTGGCCGCCACCTGGTCATCCCCGTGCCCTTCAACCAGGCCCAAGTCGCCAGCCCGTCGCATCCCCTCAACGCCACCAACTGCGCCGCCGCCGGTTGCCCCTATGAGCAGATCTATACCTATGGCTACCAGATTCTCGACCCCAACACCTTCAATCCCATTGCCCTGCCCAATAACCCCATTACTGGCGCGCCCGCCGGGAATTACCTGAATAACTACGAAGGCGGCAACATCGACCTCCGCGTTCCTTACATCGGCTATTCCGCGGAATCGGAAAGCTACAGCGCTGCAGGCATTTCCGCCTACAACGCGCTGCAGACCCACATCGAAAAACGCATGAGTCACGGGCTCGCCGTCGGCTTCTCCTACACCTACTCTCACGCCCTCGACGAACAGAGCGCCCTCGGCCTCTTCTACAACGGCAACAACCCTCTGAACCTGCGCAGCGGTTACGGCTCTTCCGACTTCGACCGCACTCACGTCTTCAATTTCAACTATGTCTATCAACTTCCGAAATTTGCCTCCAATGAATCCCTCGAAGGCAAACTCACCAATGGCTGGGGTATCGAAGGTTTGGCCATCTTCCAGAGCGGCCAGCCTTTCAGCGTTATCGATTACAGCGGCGCCGTCGGTAGCGTCTTCTATGGCGTTTCCGACGGCATCACCAATCCCATCGTTCCGCTAGGCAACGGGTGCACACCGGCGACTGCAGTCACCGGCCACACAGGTGCTCTCCCGGGAAGTCCGGCCCTCAACCCTGGATGCTTCACGATCCCGCTCCTCGCCCCGGGGGCGCTCGATGGCGCAATTCCCACTAACGACCCCTACGAGACGAGTTTCACGACGGGCCAGCGCAACATCTTCCGTCAGTCCTGGCAAAAGCGTATGGATGTCTCCTTCGTCAAGCTCACCAAACTTAACGAACGCTTCCAGCTGAAATACTCCTTCGACGTATTCAACGTCTTCAACACTCCCAGCTTCGACGTCCCCATCGATGACGTCACGCAAAACCGTTACTACAATGGCTTCCCGGTGGCCGGGACCACTCCACTGCCAACGATCACCTGCAACTCAAGTCCAGACAACAACGCCAACCTGGGCTTCTACAATTGCCCGCAAGGCCTCGGCAACGTCAACAAAACCATCGGAAGCGCCCGCCAGATCCAAATGTCGTTAAGCGTTGTGTTCTAGAATCTGTTCCGAAGCCGCCTAGGAATCTAGCCGACGCGCATCTTTCTTTGTAGGGGCGCGGCATGCCGCGCCCCAGCTTGCCCTACCGATAAACGCCGGAATCGCCCGTCATTCCGTGTGCACCGACAGCGCTCAACCGCGCGACTCCTCCACCCAATCAAACGATTTCGTCACCGCCCTCTTCCACAAGGCATACATCTCCTCCCTCTTCCTCTCTTCCATCAAGGGTTTCCAGGTATGATCCACCGCCCAATTCGTCCGCAAATCGCGGAAATCCGCAAAATACCCCAGCGCCAGCCCCGCTGCGTACGCCGCACCCAGCGCCGTGGTTGTGGCCTTCGCCACCGGTCGCACCACCGGTAAATTTAGAATGTCCGCTTGAAATTGCATGAGCAAAGCGTTCTCCACCATCCCGCCATCGGCTCGCAGAACCTCCAGCGGAATTTTGGCGTCCTGCTGCATGGCCTCCACCACTTCGCGGGTCTGAAATGCCGTCGATTCCAGTGCCGCCCGCGCGATGTGTCCCTTGTTCGCATAACGCGTCAACCCCGCAATCACCCCGCGCGCTGTAGTCTTCCAGTACGGCGCGTACAACCCCGAAAACGCCGGCACAAAATAAACGCCGCCGTTGTCATCTACCGTCCGCGCCAGCGTCTCTATCTCCCCGCTGCTCGCAATCAGTCCAAGGTTGTCGCGCAGCCACTGCACCAGTGCCCCAGCAATGGCCACACTGCCTTCGAGCGCGTACTGCGCAGGCCTGTCTCCCATCCGGAACGCCACGGTCGACAGCAACCCATATTCTGAATGCACCAACTCCGTTCCGGTGTTCATCAGTAAAAAACAACCGGTCCCATACGTATTTTTGGCCTCCCCGCGCTCGAAACACGTCTGCCCCACCAGCGCCGCTTGTTGGTCGCCGAGGATTCCAGCGATCGCCACGCCCTCAATCGCCGCCAGCCGCGCCGAGCCGTAAACCTCGCTGCTCGAGCAAATGCGCGGCAGCATCTTCTCCGGAATTCCGAACGCCTCGAGTAGCTCAGCATCCCACTGCAGACTCCGCAAGTTCATCAACTGCGTCCGGCTGGCGTTCGTGACGTCGGTAACGTGCACTCCACCGCTTGTACCGCCGGTCAATTTCCAAACCAAATACGAATCTATGTTGCCGAAAAGTACGTCACCAGCCTCCGCCAGTCCACGCACACCCGGAACATTGTTCAGCACCCAGCGAATCTTGAGTCCGCTGAAGTACGTGGCCAGTGGCAGTCCAGTTTTCTCGCGAAAGCGGTCCTGCCCTCCCTCGCGGGCAAATTCATGTACCGCATCGTCCACGCGAGTGTCCTGCCACACCAGAGCGTTGTGCACCGGCTGGCCCGTCTTGCGATTCCACACCACCGTAGTTTCGCGCTGATTCGTGATGCCGATCGCAGCCAGATCCTTCGGCCGCAAGGCGCGCGACTCCATGGCCTCGCCGATCACTTCCTGCGTCCGCCGCCAGATCTCTTCGGCATCGTGCTCGACCCACCCAGCCTGCGGGTAAATCTGCTCATGCTCCTTCTGCGCCATGGCCACGGTGCGTCCGGACTTGTCAAACACGATGAACCGCGTGCTCGTGGTCCCCTGGTCAATGGCCCCGATATAGCTGGACAAAATTCACCGTCCTCTACGCAAATGAATGCAGGGTACTCAAATCAGCGTGAACTATAACCCCAAACGGGTGGATTATCATAAGCAGCGAGGTCAGCAATCGCCGGAAGACGTCCCGCTGGGCCACGCCCTGGCATCCTGGCCTGACCACCCGGCCCTAATTCCCTCGCGCGAGCCCCGCACGATTTACGAGGTTCTGCAAATCCGTCACCAGCAATGTCAGTGCATCGTCAAAATTCCGGTCGTGCGTCTTCTGCACATACGCCACGTCAATCGACTCTGTCACCGCCCACAACACGTAATGCGTCTTCCGGTCGAAAACCACCAACCGGAACATCGGCAGCGGATCCGACGCGCCCTTTACCTTGTTCGCATTCGCAGGACCGTTCGGAGCCGTCAGTTGCAGCTCGAGCACCAAGTCTGCCTCCCCAGGATCACCCACTAGCTCATAGCGCCCCCAGCCCTGCATTGCGGCGTAAAACTCGTTGTACGCCCGGTCCGGCCTGCCGCTAAACGGATGTGGGAACAATCCACTATCTGCTCCCGCATTCGAAACGAACACCTTCTTGGCCGCAACAATCGTCGGAGGCACGGGAGCGAGTGCAGGAGCTTCCTGCGCCGCCCCCGATCCATTTTGTCGAGGGGAGCGCCAGCCCTCAGCTCCGCGGCTTTCTACGCCGGCCATCCGCAGCGCCACAAAACACGCCAATGCACGCATTCCGAATCGAGCAGTCTTCGACATTCCGCCCTCCGCATGGAGTTGACCGAGTAACTTGACCGTCATCTATATCGCCGGCTGATTAAGAGACGCGCTGCGTTCGCGCGCGGTTTCGAAGGCCGTGACCGAGGCGGGCGGGTCCTCTAGAGGAGATCTGCGTACTCCTTCTCGGCCTACGGCGGGTAGTGCCTTCGTTGGTCGTCCCTGTCCCCGAGACGGGACCGGCCCGCAGGAGCCCTTGAAGTAATGCTCAGCCGACGCGACGTCTAAACGCAATCTGGGCTTTTCTGTAACTCTTCGCCGTCACGCGGGTCTAATATAGTGGTTGGCAGACAAACATGATTCTCTACCTTTTAGCCTTCGCGGGCGGCGTACTCACCATCGTGAGCCCCTGTATTTTGCCGGTGCTACCGTTTGTATTTTCCCGCGCCGAGCAGCCTTTCCGCCGCAGTGGCCTGCCCCTGCTCGTCGGCATGGCCGCCACCTTCGCGGCCGTAGCCGGGGTTGCGACGTTTGCCGGTGCCTGGGTGGTTCGCGCCAATCAGATTGGCAGGATTCTGGCCATCGTTGTCGTCGCGCTGTTTGGTCTCGCTCTGCTTTTTCCCGGCCTCGCGGAGTATCTGGCACGCCCTTTGGTCCGCCTCGGCGGAAGAGTCCAGGGCCGCAGCAACATCGAAGCTCCCAGCGTTGGAAGGTCGCTGCTTCTCGGCGTTTCGACCGGCCTGCTCTGGGCTCCCTGCGCTGGACCGATCCTCGGCCTGATTCTGACCGGCGCTGCCCTTGAGGGCCCGACTGCGCACACCACGTTTCTGCTCCTGTCCTTTTCCGCAGGGGCTGCAACTTCGCTGGCCATAGCGCTATTAACAGGAAATAAGGTGTTTACCATGATGAAGAAGTCTCTCGGCGCCGAAGAATGGATTCGGCGCGTACTGGGCGCGGCAGTTCTGTTTGGCGTCGTGGCCATTGCCCTTGGTTGGGACACCGGGATTCTCGCCAAGCTTTCGCTCAGTAGCACCTCGGGCGTAGAGCAAAAGCTGATCGACCGTCTCCACCCCGTGGCCTACGCCAAAGCGAATGAAACAGCCGCCGCCGAGCCCGCCAGCGTGGACCTCGGACATGAAGGAGCCTTCCCCAGCCTGGACGGGGCCGTGCAGTGGCTGAACTCCTCGCCCCTCAGTCGCGAACAACTCAAAGGCAAAGTGGTAGTCGTCGATTTTTGGACCTACTCCTGCATCAACTGCCTCCGCTCCATTCCCTACGCCGAAGCGTGGTGGGAGAAATATAAGGATGACGGCCTCGTCGTGATCGGTGTGCATACGCCGGAATTCGCGTTTGAGAAGGATCCCGCAAACGTGACGAAATCCCTCAGCGACTTGAAAATCACCTATCCTGTGGCCGTCGACAGCAACTACGCCATCTGGAAAGCCTTCAAAAATCAGTACTGGCCCGCGCACTACTTCATCGACGCCCAAGGCTCGATCCGCTATCACCACTTTGGCGAAGGTAAATACGAGGAATCCGAGCAGGTGATTCAGCAACTGTTGCGCGAAAAGAATTCCAACTTGAAAGCCAGCGGACCGGTACAGGTAACCGCTTCCGGAGCCCAGGCTGCGGCAGATTTCAACGACATCGTATCGCCCGAAACCTACATCGGTTACACGCGGCAGCAGAATTACGCTTCGCCGCAAAAGATCCATGAAGACGGGCCGCAAACATATTCTCCGCCCTCGCGCCCGACCGTAAACCAGTGGGGGCTGGTCGGTAATTGGAGCGTCAGCGGCGAACAGGCCTCACTGGTTTTTGCACCGGGCAAGGTTATCTACCGCTTTCACGCGCGCGACCTCCATTTGGTTATTGGCCCAGGGAAAAATGGCAAGCCCGTGCGTTTCCGCGTCCTGCTGGACGGCACCGCTCCGGGCGACGATCACGGCGTCGACGTCGACGCGCAGGGCTCTGGCGTGGTGAAAGACTACCGCCTGTACCAGCTCATCCGCCAAAAAGGAAAAGTCGAAGATCGCACTTTCCAGATCGAGTTCCTCGATCCCGGCGTGCAGGTCTTCGCCTTTACCTTCGGCTAAGCCAGTAAGCACCGAGCGAAAGGAAGCCATGGACTTCTCGAACGAAAACAAAAAAGATCCGCAGTCGCCCAACCTCATGGCGCGCCGTTCATTCTTGATGGTCAGCGGAGCCGCAGCAGCCGGCCTCGTCTGGTGGCGCGTTTCCGAGCGCCAACCTGCGCACGCCGCGGCCGCCTCCGCCAGCCTCCCTGCGATGGTAACGATTGTCGAGTTCTCCGATTCCGGCGCGCGCGGGCCAAAAAAGTCCGTCGCGCGCATCATCAAATCCGAAGACGAATGGAAACGGCAACTCTCGCCCGCTTCCTTCGAGGTCACCCGCCACGCCGGCACCGAGCCCCCCTATACCAACGAAAACCCCAACAATCACGGCAAAGGCATCTTTCGCTGCATCTGTTGCGATACCGCCCTGTTCGACTCCGCCACAAAATTTGAGTCCGGCACCGGCTGGCCCAGCTTCTGGGAGCCCATTGCCAAAGAAAATGTCCTGGAGACCACGGACATGAGCCTCGGTATGGTCCGCACCGCAGTCTCCTGCCGCTTGTGCGACGCCCATCTAGGCCACGTTTTCGACGATGGCCCCCGTCCGACCGGCCTGCGATACTGCATGAACGCTGTGGCCATGCGCTTCGCCAAACCCTCGTAAAATTGTTTGGCGCGGTCCGCCGCACACAAACGCACGCGATATCCGCGTATCCCCTGCCTCTTCACGACCTGGAGCCCGAAAGATACAGGTATTAGAGCGCGGCGACCTGATACCCCTTTTGCCGCGCAAGGCAAAACCCAGCAGGAGTGTAACCAACGCAAATTCACAAGCAAATCGCCGAATTCACCGCAGCAAGGGCAAGCGAAAACGTGTGGCACCCCGCACAATCGCGTCGCGCGACACACAATTTTTGGTATTTTTCGCTACGGCAGGATGGCCTTGACGGCGCCCGGCTCATCAGCCGCCGAGGGGCCGCAATTTTTCATCACCGGCGAACCCTGGAGGCAGGGTCACGCAATGGCCCGAACCGAGTCCGCCGGTGACGATCGCGATACAAGGTTGTGTTTCCTGAATGCAGTCCGTTTCACCCCGCGGCCAAAATATCTTGCTTAGCCTGTGGATAACGCTGCTCGTTTCGCATACCGCGGGGTCCCTTCCCATGCGGCCGCCGTGCTATTCTCTTTGGCCGGAGGTGGCTCTTGCGTTACTTTGCCTCTGTGCTGCTCGTGGCCCTGGCGTTCCCCTCGCCGGGCAGGGCCCAAACCGCTCCGCCCTACCAGTCCGAAATCAACTCCGCCGCCGACCATCTCGCGCAGGACATTCAGCACCTGCCGAGGCCCCGCAAAGGCGGTCCGCCTCCAAAAATCCTCGTAGCCGACGTTCTGAATTTTCGCGGTCAGCCAAACGTCCTCGGCCAGCAACTCGCCGACGCCCTTAGTGACGCCCTGCAAACCCGCCTCAACCCGAGCGCCATCGTCCCGCGCAAACAATTCCAACAGTTCTTGCTATCGGCTGGCATCGCCCCGAGCGACCTGCAAACCACCGGCGTCCTGCCCTGGCAAGCCGCCCAGTCCGGCGCCACGCACCTCGTCACCGGCCGCCTCACCCGCAACGACGAAGCCATCAACCTGAACCTCACGCTTACCACCGTGCCCGACGGCACGCAAGCCTCGACCAGCACCACCACGCTAACCTTGCCACCGGAAATTGCCCAGCTGGCGCGCGAGCCCATCGCGTGGTCCCCGGACCCGAATTCAGCTCTGTCCTGCCCCTCGGCCGCCGAAACCAAAGGCTCCACTCCGCCGAAATGCACCCGCTGCCAGCCGCCCAGCTTCACCGAGGCAGCGCGCAAAGCCCACTGGCAGGGCAATCTCCTCATGAAACTCGCCATCGACGAGGAAGGTCAAGTCACCTCCGCCATCACGCTGGCAGGCGCCCCCTACGGTGTCGACGAAGGCGCCATCGCCACCCTCCGCCAGTGGCAGTTCCAGCCCGCCACCAAAGACGGCCAACCCATCCGCATCTGCGTCCCCGTCCAAGTAAACCTCCGATATTACTAAAGACCTGTCGGTACCGCCCTTGCGGCCGCCAACCTGTGGGGCTCGAGTTAAGCCATACGCCCCGAGGCTGCGAACCGCCGCCCTCGAGTGGTTCACGCTTTCGTACGCTCTGCGGCGTCGAGATCAAGAGGACTGTCGACCTATATACCGCCTCGGGCTTCATTCTCGCCAAGCGCCTTAAAAAATGCGATCCCCGCTTTAACAGCTTCAGACCTACCGGTAGGCCGCAAGTATTGATTCCAATAGACCCGTAACTAGCCTAGACTCAGTACTATAGACATGCTCGCATGATAAGCCGCGCAAATGAACACCTACAAAAGACCGGCCGGTATCCCACCAATCATCAGTTCTGTTCCTGTGATTCTGCGCTCTCCTGCGATCCGACTTCCTTAACTCGCGCCTGCATTTTTGCTAGACTCATGGGTGAACGTTTATGACCACTAACTCACCCAAAACGCTTTACCAAAAGATCTGGGACAGCCACGTCGTCCGCGAAGAGGCCGGCCAGCCCTCGATCATCTACATTGACCGCCACCTCGTCCACGAAGGCACCTCGCCGCAGGCCTTTGCCGGGCTGCGCGCCGAAGGCCGCAAGGTTCGCCGCCCCGATCTCACCTTTGCGGTGATGGACCATTCTGTCTCGACGACCGACCGCACCCTGCCCATCCTTGACCAGGACGCCAAGCTGCAGTTTGAAGCTCTGGAAAAAAATTGCCTCGAATCCGGCGTGCGTCTATTCGACATGAACAGCAAAAACCAGGGCATTGTGCACATCATCGGCCCCGAACTCGGCATCACCCAACCCGGGCAAACCATCGTCTGCGGCGACAGCCACACGAGCACGCACGGCGCGTTTGGCACGCTGGCCTTCGGCATCGGCACCAGTGAAGTCGAACACGTCCTTGCCACGCAAACACTAGTGCAATCCAAATCCAAGACCATGCACATTGTGGTCAACGGCAAGCGCCCCAAAGGCGTCACCGCCAAGGACATCATTCTGGCCATCATCGGAAAGATCGGCATCGGCGGCGGCACTTCGCACGTGGTCGAGTACGCCGGGCAGGCCATCCGTGAACTTTCCATGGAGGGCCGCATGACCGTCTGCAACATGACCGTCGAAGCCGGCGCCCGCGCCGGCATGGTGGCTCCCGACGAAACCACATTTCAATATCTCGAAGGCCGCCCGTTCGTCGCGCGCGGCAGGGAATATCAGGAAGCCGTCGCGAGATGGAAGCAGCTTCCCAGCGACGCGGGCTCAAAATTCGACGTCACCGTGGAATTAGAAGCCGAACAAATCGCCCCGCAGGTAACCTGGGGCACCAATCCCGGCATGGTCAGCGGTGTAACCGCGCGCGTCCCGGACCCGCACGACTTCAAGGATCTCAACGACCAGAAAGCCACCGAGCGCGCCCTGCACTACATGGGCTTGAAAGCGGGCACGCCGATTGTCGACATCAATGTCGACCGCGTCTTCATCGGCAGCTGTACCAATTCCCGCATCGACGATCTGCGCGCCGCCGCCCATTTCGTCGCAGGCAAGCACATCAGCAAAACCATCAAGCAAGCCTTAATCGTCCCCGGTTCCCGCGGTATCAAGGCCCAGGCCGAAAAAGAAGGTCTCGACAAGATTTTCACCGACGCCGGTTTCGAGTGGCGCGACGCCGGCTGCAGCATGTGCATCGGCATGAACGCCGACGTCCTGCCCCCCAACGAACGCAGCGCCAGTACCAGCAACCGCAACTTCGAGGGCCGCCAGGGCCGCGACAGCCGCACCCATCTGGTCAGCCCGGTAATGGCCGCCGCAGCTGCCATCGCCGGCCACTTCGTAGACGTCCGCGATTTCGCCCTGGAACCCGTCGAGTAGCCACCGGGATGTCCATGCGACTGACCAAAGATCGGAAACCCATCGCCCGGAGCTCTGACTTCCTCACGGCCAGTGTGTTTATGTCTTTGGCTTACGGACATTCTGACCGCGTGCCACTTTCGTTTGTTGCCGCGGCATGCTTCTTCGGCTGGGCTCTTTTGTCGCCCGCAGTCGAAAGAAAAGAATCGACAAACCGCGTAAACCTGGCGCACGACATTGTCTCGAGCGGATAGGAGAATTACACAATCATGAAACCATTTGTTACGCATACCGGACTGGTGCTGCCGCTGGATCGCGTCAACGTTGACACCGACCAGATGGTGCCGAAACAATTCTTGAAGGCGCTGACGCGGCAGGGATTTGGGCGGATCCTCTTTTACGACTGGCGCTATCTTGCGGGGGAAAAACCTAATCCCGAGTTTATTCTGAATTTTCCGCAATACAAGGGCGCTTCCGTACTGCTGACGCGCGCGAATTTCGGGTGCGGCTCGAGCCGCGAACATGCGCCCTGGGCCATCGGCGACTACGGCTTCCGGGTAATCTTGGCGCCCAGCTACGCCGACATTTTTTACAACAACTGCTTCAAGAACGGCATCCTCCCCGCCGAACTCAGCGAAGCGCAAATCCAAGAACTGTTCGAGCGCGCAGAAAAATATCCGGGATACCAGCTACGCATCGACCTGCCCAACCAAACCGTCAGCGACAACGAAGGCCTGACCTACAAATTTGAAATTCTGCCGTCACGCAAGGAAGTTCTGCTCGAAGGCCTCGACGACATCGCCACTACGCTAAAACACGAGCCGGAAATCACGGCGTACGAGAAAACACACACCGCCACCGCCACAATGTTCGACCAGGTCGACGTGAAAAATTACTCGGCAGCGCGCTGAAAGGCGGCAGCCCGGGGCCACAGGACCAACCTTACTGCCACCACCAGGGCTCGAAGTAGATGCGGCCGACGAAGACCGGCTCTGGCGACTCGGGCGCCGCGGGGCCAAACAGTTCGGCGATCAAAATACCGGCGAAAATCAGCACCGCGCCGCAAATCCCGCGCGCGCTCAAGCGTTCGCGAATCAAAATGTACGAGGTGATGAACGCAAACACCGGCTCCAGCGTAAACAAAATTGCAGCGTGACTTGGCGTCGTATACTGCTGGGCCCACATCTGCAGCGTGAACGCCACAGCGGTGGCGAAAACGGCACAGACGACAATGCCGAGCAGCAATTCCCAACGCCACGCGAAGCGCACCGGCTGCCAGCGGATCGCCGACGCCGCGCCGGTCATGACCCAGGCCATGGCGGCGCAAGCCAGCACCTGAATCACGCTGAGCGCGGAAACGGAATGCTGCTTGGCGTACTCGCCCACGAGAATGATGTGCACGCCATACAATCCCGCCGCGACGAACGTAAGTACGTCGCCGCGATTCAGGTGCGCGACTCCGGCCTCGGGTACAGTCAAAAAATACAACCCCACGACAGCGGCGACGGAACCGAAATAAATCCAACGGGTGAGAGCGCGTCCCCAGAAAATCGCGAGAAGAATGGGGACCAGCACGACGCTCGAACCGGTGACAAATCCCGCGTTCGCCGCCGTGGTGTACTGCAATCCTGCCGTTTGAAACGCGTACCCCGCGAACATGAAAAATCCCAGGCGCATGCCGGCGAATAATTCTTCGCGGTCCAATTGCAGCAAAACCTGCGGACGAAATGCCAGCATGAAAAGTCCCGCCAGCGTGAAACGCACGGCGAGAAAAACAAATACCGAGGAATAGTCCAGCGCATTTTTGACGACGACGAAGGTCACTCCCCAAAGCAAGGAGCAGAACGCCAGCGACAGGTCGGCGCGCAGAGATTTGGTCATCGGCCCGTTCATCGTTTCGGACGCAATTCTTGCAAAGGTTTCGCTCTATTTGAAAGAGGAATGGCGTGCCTAGAGTCCCACGATGCTTGCTCGCCCGCCCGGCAACGCA
>JBEKSZ010000037.1:0-33938 GCA_049516615.1 Candidatus Acidiferrum sp.
CCGTTTATCTTTCCAACAGAGTGCGACAAATCGCTCTGGAACGAACGAAGAGACATTGGAAGTTGCCATCCTCCCGCCAGAACTCGAAAGCTCTTCCCTTCTTCGCCTTAGCCGCCAGCTTTTTATTTTTGGGAGCGGGCGTCGCGCGCATTCCTTTTGCCGCTGCGCAGTCGGCATCCCGCCCAGCGGCAGCAAGTCCCAAAGATCAATCGGCCAACCCGGCGGAACTCGAACTCCGTAAACGGTTGGAGGCCGCCCAGTCGGCACAACGCCGTGGCGATGGCCTCGCTGCTACCCAAGCGAACGAGCGGTTGATTGCGCTCGCGCTTCGAGAGATGGGCCAGTTGCGATTGCTCGAAACGGCTCTGCCGCAGGCGATGGAACTCTACCAGCGGTCGCTCGATTTCGAGGAACTACCGGGTACCCATGTCGACCTGGCGATTGCCGAACTAGAAGCAAGTCGTGCTGACGAGGCGCTCACCGAGGCCGGGAGGGCGCTCTCGGGTGATCCGAGCAATGCGCGGGCGTACGCCATACGCGGCAGGGTGTGGATCAAAAAGCAGGAGTATGCGAAAGGCGCCGAGGCGCTCTCCCGTGCGCTCGAACTCGATCCCGGCTACGAATCCGACGTGGAGACCTTATATTCCCTTGGTATGTGTTTGCTCCAAACGAAAGATCCGAACGACAAGGCCAAGGCGGCCGCGGTTTTCGACCGCATGGTACGCGCGAAGGGCGACAGCGGTTCGCTGCACGTGTTGTTCGGCAGAGCGTACCGGGACGCCGAGGACATGCCCGGGGCTATTGCTGAATTCGAGCGCGCCATCGCGCTGGATACGCGAACGCCGCACGCGCACTACTTTCTTGGGTTGGCGCGCCTCGCGGTGAATGAATGGAGGGCCACTCCCGAGGTGCGCGCCGAGTTTGCCAAGGAGCTCGAATACTACCCAAGAGATTATCTGGCCAACTATCTGATGGGCTTTCTCTCCTCCGGCGACCGCGAGTACGCCGTTTCCGACCGCTACCTGAAGGTCGCCGCCGATGTGAATCCGGCCGGGCCGGAACCATGGCTGTACCTCGGGTTGAACGCCTACGCGCAGAACGATATGAAACACGCGGAGGAGTATTTCCGGAAGGCCGTGGTGCTCACCGGCGACGACGAGTCGCGTTCGAACTATCAGATACGCAGGGCTTACGTGGACTTAGGGCGCATTCTGGTGAACTCGGGCCGCGCGGAAGAGAGCGAAGTGTTTCTAGCCAAGGCGCGCGACTTGCAAAAGAAGACGATGGAGCTGACGCAGCAGCACGTAGCCTCGGTAATGGGCCAAGCCAATGGCACGATGGCGGCGATGGTTCCGCTGGAAGCGCCGAAGGAAGTTGAGGCGGCGGTGCTCTTGCCCGGGAATACCGACCCCTTCGCGCGCATCGACGCTTCCGTCATGGCCCGCTCGAATCTGACCAAGGAACAACGCGCCATCGCGGATGCCCAAGAGAATCGCCTGCGTTTGGTGCTGGGCCTCGGTTTCAACGATCTGGCGACCTCCGAGGCGGTTGCCGGCGAATATCTGGCGGCGCTCGGTCACTACCAGGAGGCGGAGCACTGGGACGCTCACGTAACGGGCCTCGCAAAGAACCTCGGGCTGTCTGCATACCGCGCGCAGAACTACCCTGAGGCCATTCGCGGACTCGCCCAGGCGCTCGCGGCGAAGCCCACGGACAAACCGGTGCGCGCCATGCTGGGCATGGCTTATTTCGGCGCCGAGAAATTCCCCGATGCGGTGAAGACCTTTTCGCCCCTGGGAGTCGCCGGAATGCAGGATTCCACGGTCGGCTATGCGTGGGCGAGTTCGCTGGCGCGCGAAAATGAGCCGAATAAGGCCGGGGAAGTACTCGTCGAGTTTGAGAAGGCCAATCGCAGCGGCGATATCCTCCTGCTGATTGGACAACTCTGGATTGAGATTGGCGACTACGCCCGCTCGGTGGACGCCTTGCACAGCGCTTTGCAAGCGGAACCGTTGCTGCCGAAGGCCCATTACTTCGCGGGCCAAGCGTATACGCGATGGGAGCATTGGCCCGAGGCCGCCGCCGAATTTCAAGCTGAGCTGGCGGTTGTTCCGGATGACCCGAACGCAAAGTATGGATTGGGCTTCGTGCTGCTCCAGCAGTCGAAGACCGACGAGGCTGCGAAGATTTTCGCCGAGGTGATAGAAGCCCATCCTCAGCATGCCAACTCGCAGTATCAACTGGGGAAGATCTTGCTCGATCGCGGGCAGTTGCCAGAGGCCATCGAACATCTGGAGATGGCGGCGCGCCTCAGCCCGCAGACCGATTACATGCATTATCAGCTGCAGATCGCCTACCGCAAGGAGTCTCGCATCGCGGACGCCGATCGAGAACTCGACATCTATAAAGAGTTGAAAGCCCAGCAACGAGTTCGGGATCGCGACGCAGTCTCCAGAGTGCAGAGTCCTTAAGCTTGCTTCGAAAGGGAAAATTGAATATCTCTTGTTGTTCGCGTTTTTCCGTGGTGTTAGCGCTGATGTCCTTTAAAGCTGCGATGGCCTTTGCCCAGGGCGGGCATCCCGAGCCGACGCCTCCCCCGCCCGGGGCCAAAGCTACGAAGTGCGTTGCGCGGGCTGTGCCGCAGCTTGAAGACATCACCGCGAAGAGCGGAGTTACCTTCCGGCACACGGCGGACCCTTCGAAAAAATATATTGTGGAGTCGATGAGCGGCGGCGTGATTTTGATCGATTATGACCGCGACGGCTGGCCGGATATTTATTTCACCAATGCGCCCACGGTGGAAATGGCCGTCAAGGGCGAGAAGAGCCAGGGCGCGCTATATCACAACAATCATGATGGGACTTTTACCGATGTAACGGCGAAGGCAAAGCTCGATTCGCCTTGCTTCGCCATGGGTGGAGCGGTTGGAGACTACGACAACGACGGCTGGCCCGACTTGTTTCTGACCTGTCTCGGCGGGAACGTGCTCTACCACAACAACGGCGACGGGACGTTCAGCGATGTCACCGCCAAGGCCGGCGTAGCGGATGGGCGATGGTCGACCGGAGCGGCCTTTGGCGATTATGACGGCGACGGATTCGTGGATTTGATGGTCACGAACTATGTGGATTTTCATTTGAACGATCTGCCGGGATTCGGCAAGTCGCCAAACTGCAAGTATCGCGGGATCGACGTGCAGTGCGGCCCGCGTGGCCTGCGCGGCGCGGGGGATTCGCTGTTCCACAACAACGGCGATGGAACTTTCTCGGATGTTTCGAAAAGAGCCGGAGTCGACGATCCGAATGGCTACTACGGCATGAGCGTGGTGTGGGCGGATTTTAATAATGCCGGCCGGCCGGATATCTATGTAGCCAATGATTCAACGCCGAAATTTCTTTATAAAAATCTGGGCGACGGAAAATTCAAGGAAATCGGGCTCGAGTCGGGAACCGCGGTCAGTGAGGATGGTTCGGAACAGGCTTCGATGGGTATTGCCATCGGCGACTACCTGCACACCGGCCGGCCCTCACTTTACGTCACGAACTTTTCCGACGAAAATGATTTGCTGTTTCGCAATGATGGCAATTGGAACTTCAGCGATGTTTCCTATCCGTCGGGGGTGGCTTTGCCTTCGTTGCCATGGGTGAAGTGGGGCACCGCATTCTTTGACGCGGACAACGACGGCTGGCTCGATCTGATTGCGGTGAGCGGACACGTTTATCCACAGGTGGATACCCTGCCCTCGGGAGCCGGTTATCGCGAACCGAAATTACTGCAACTGAATCAGCGCAACGGCACGTTTTGCGATGCCAGCGCAGAGGCTGGCCCGGCTTTGCTAGAGAAGCGGGTGTCGCGAGGATTGGCCGTGGGCGATCTTTTCAACGATGGCAACGTGGACGTGGTGATCGGCGACATCGACGGTGCGCCTATGATTTTGCGCAATCACGGGGTGCCGGGGAATCACTGGGTAAGCTTTGAACTTGCGGGAACGAAAAGCAATCGGCTGGCGCTGAACGCGCGGATCAAGATTGTCGCGGGCGGCATGACGCAGACCGAAGAGATTCATAGCGGCGGCAGCTACCTTTCGCAGAATGATCTGCGCGTGCACTTTGGTTTGGGTGCGGCGCAAAAAATTGACAGCGTGGAAATTCGCTGGCCGTCAGGGGAAAGCGAGACGCTGCCGGGACTACCCGTGGACCAGTTCTACGCCGTCCTCGAAGGGCAGGGGATCGTTAGCCCTAATCGTATCCGCCCCGCCAGGGCGCGCTGAACGCGAACCGCCGATGTATGCAAGCCAGTACCTGCGGCAAGTTAATTCTTGGCACGGTCTTTGATGTCTTTAGCCAGCTTTTCGATCGCTTGAGCCTTTTTAACTACCGTTAAGGACAACGTCGAGTTTGCATCGGTCTGCTTCACCGTCTCGCGCAGCTCAAAGACCAGGGCGTAAAGTTTTTCGATCTCCGCTTTTACTTGCGCCTGATTCTCGCGATCCAGAACTTTGGCGTCGGGATCCTTGATGCCCGGACCGTTCATGCCGGGGGGGAAACTTGCAGCCGGGGCGTTCGGTGAGGGTATGGGCTGCGGAGGCTTTTGCGCGGCCGAAAAAAGCGCGGGCGCCACGGCGAATCCGACCAGCAGACCAGTTATCGCCGCTGCTAAAGAAATCCGCGATAAAAATCTGCGTCCTCGATGAAGCATAGAGGCCTCCTGTCGCGCGGACGCGTGGGTCCGCTTGCCCTGCATTTTATACCTCCTTTCATCGAAAGGCATCCTCGCGACACCGTGGCAGAGGGCTCACCAGGCAACCCGGTTTCCAGGTTTTCATGTGGTATTATTTGCGCGCTCAACCGGGGAGATTGCTTCCGTGATCCTGCCGAGGAGGTCACTGTGAGCGGCAAAACGCGCATCGTTCTTATCGTTGTCGGTGTAGTTTTGCTGCTGCTCGCTGTCCTGCCCCATGTGATTCACGTAAATCAGTTTCGTCCCGTCATTGAAGAAAAAGTCTCCGCGGCGCTGGGCCGCAGAGTGCAGCTCGGGGATCTGAGTTTCTCGCTTATCGGCGGTTCTCTTTCTGCGGAGAATCTCTCGATCGGAGACGATACAAAATTCAGCCCGTCGCCCTTCTTGACTGCCAAATCGCTGAGCGTTGGCGTCGAAATTCTGCCCCTGGTCTTTTTGAAATCTCTGCGCGTCACCGGCGTGACCATCGTCGAACCGCAGGTCCTGCTGCTGCGTAATCCCGCCGGGCAGTGGAACTATTCCTCGCTCGGCGCGCCTGCCGAGTCTAGCGCGAAAAACCCGGCGTCCCCTTCCGCAACGGGCGTTTCCGTCAGGAAATTAAATCTCAAAGATGGCACCATCATCGTCGGAACCACTAACTCAGAAAAGCGCAGCACCTACGAACACGTGGAGATAACCACCTCGGATGTTTCGACCTCCGCGAAGTTCCCCATCGCGCTGAACGCTGACCTCCCCGGCGGGGGAAGCTTCAAGCTTGCCGGCACGGCCGGGCCGCTTGACGCCACAGATGCCGCGCTCACTCCCATCGACGCCAAGCTCAATGTCTCCGCGATGAATCTCGCGGCCAGCGGAGTCCTCGATCCCTCCGTGGGTCTTGGCGGACAGCTCGATCTGGAGGCTGCCATAAATTCGCAGGGCGGCGAAGCGCAAACGACGGGAACCGCAACATTGTCCAAAGCCTTGCTGATTGCGGGAGGCGCGCCGGCCAGCGAGCCGGTACGCCTGGATTTCGACACCAAATATGATCTCCGCAAACATTCCGGGGTTCTGATCCCTTCCACGCTCAAAATCGGCAGCGCCGCAGCGCGCCTCTCGGGCACCTATGTAAGCTCTGGAGAGAGCACGGTTGTGAATATCAAGGTTGACGGCGAGAACATGCCCGCCAAAGATTTAATGGCGTTCCTTCCGGCGCTGGGGATGAGCATGCCGCGCGGCGCGTCGTTGCAAAGCGGCACGCTGAATACCAGGCTCAGTCTCAGCGGCCCTAGCAACCGCCTGGTGACCACGGGTAACGTCGGTCTCCTGGGCGCCAAGCTGGTCGGTTTTGACTTGGCTTCAAAGATGTCTGGGATGGGCTCGCTGGCGGGATTGCCGAGTGGCAAGGACCTGGAAATCGAAAAGCTGACCGCCAATCTGCGCATGGCGCCCGACGGATTAGAAGCGGACGATGTGCGCGTGGTCCTGCCGTCGCTCGGGACTGTTTTCGGCAAGGGCTCCATGGACGCGAAAAACAATCTCGATTTCAAGATGGCCGCGACGCTCAGGAGCGGCATCGGCGAGCTCGCTAGTCCCGTTTCCGGGGCGGCGAATGGCATCACGGGCGCTGTCGGGAAGGGTGGAAACAGTGCCTGCAAAAATGGCACCACCGTTCCGTTTCTGATTAAAGGCACCCCGGCCGATCCCCAATTCATTCCCGATCCTGCCGGCCTCGCAGTCGGGATGGTCAAATCGCAGGCCGGATGCGCCGGCGGCCTCGTTCTCGGAGCTGCCAAAGAAGGGGTGCAGGCCCCGGGTAAAGTGGCCAGCGGCATCGGAGGACTTTTTGGCAAAAAGAAGCCCTGAGTCTGCGCGTAATTCGCTACGCGCTTTTTCTGGTAGCATGCAGGTCGTCCTTGGCCCGGAGCCCGTTTTCCGGACTCCCAGTTTTTTGTCTGCCGCGCCCACAGGGGGTGAAACTTCTCGTCTGTGTCGCGCGTCTACACCCGTAACACCCGGGGGTTTTATCTCCGCAGATCCGCCTAACCAAGAAGGAGTTCCGCATGCGTGCCGCCGTGAACCGCTGGGCTAGCTTTGCACTTGTGTGCTTCGCCTTGCTACTCGTCCAAGGCCTGCCGCCGAGTTCGCGCGCACAGGGCGGCGAACCGCGTTATTTCGCCATTCGCGGCGCCAAGGTTGTGCCGGTCTCAGGGCCACCCATCGAAAACGCGACGATCCTGGTTTCTCGCGGGGTGATCTCCGCCATCGGCAAAGACCTGGCGGTTCCCGACGAAGCGTGGATCATCGATGGCAAAGGCTTGACGGTTTACCCCGGGCTTTTCGACGCTTTTACTGATGTAGGAATTGCGGCGCCTGCCGCGCCAAGCGGCGGTGAGTCTTCAGGCGGGCGCAGGCCGCAAAGCGAACGCGCCAACGGCCCCGAGGATCGACCTGGTTCAAGTGCCTGGCGCAACGCTGCGGACGAAGTGAGCCTCGCTGACAAGCGCATCGAGTCGTGGCGCGGGGCGGGCTTCACGACGGTGGTTTCTGCCCCCAAGGGCGGTTTTGTCCCGGGACAGGGCGCAGTCCTCGATCTGGCGGGCGAGCGCTCGGGCGACCTCGTGGTGAAATCTCCGGTAGCCATTCCGCTAAGCCTGCAGCCCACGGGCGGTTTCGGCAGCGGCTTTCCGGATTCGCTGATGGGGGTTTTAGGCTACGTGCACCAGCTCTGGATCGACACCGACTGGCTTGCGAAAGCCGAGGCCACTTACGAGAAAAATCCCCGCGCCACGGAACGCCCTCGTTACGACCGCAACTCCGCGGCTCTCGCTCGCGCGCTTGAGGACCATGCCTTGGTCTTGATTCCCGCGAATAATTCCGTGCAACTGCGCCGCGCTCTGGTGCTGGTGGACCGCTGGAACGCCCCTGCAGCCGTCATCTATGGCGGACAGATGTCCTACGAAGTCGCGCCGGAAATCGCCGCGAAGAAACTTCCCGTGCTTGTGAATCTCAAGTGGCCGGAAGCGGAAAAGGATGCCGACCCGGACGAGACTCCCTCCCTTGAAACTCTGCGTTTTCGCGATCGCGCTCCCTCTTCGCCCGCCGTGCTAGCCAAAGCTGGTGTGAAATTCGCGTTCTATTCCGGCGGAATCGCCACTCCCAAGGACATCGTAAAGGCTGCCAAGAAATCGATTGACGCCGGTTTGGCGCCGGACGCTGCGCTGCGCGCCTTGACGCTTTCCCCGGCGGAAATTTTTGGCGTTTCCGATCGCCTGGGTTCCATCGAAAAAGGCAAGATTGCCAACCTGGTGATCACCGACGGCGACATTTTTGAGGAAAAAACCAAGATCAAGATCGTCTTCGTCGACGGCCGTAAATTCGAACCGCGCGAGCCCGAGCGGCCCAAAGACGCGCCCAAAGGCGACATCACGGGAAAGTGGAAGCTGGCTTACGTCACCCCCAACGGCTCGGAAGGTTCCACGGCGGAACTGAGCATGTCTGCGGATGGCACGATTTCCGGCACCGTCACCAGCCCGCGCGGCACCGCCACCGTCATCAGCGGCTATCTCAGCGCGGAAAAATTCAGTTTTACGATCAACATCCCCATCGAAGGAAACCCGGCCGACGTCACCTTCAGCGGCACCTATGAAAATGGTGCGCTGAAGGGTTTGCTCAGCGTCAGCAGCCTCGGTTTCTCCACGGACTTCACGGGCACGAAGCCCGACGCCGGGGCCGCCACGAAGCAGCAAAGCGCGCGGGAACTAGAGGAAGTTCAAGGAGACGTGCGATGAACCCGCTCCGCGCAGTTACCGCCGCAGCTTTCCTGGCGCTGCTATTTTCGCTTTCCGCCCGTGCCGGCGCTCCGCCGGATGTTCCCCCCGCTCCTGCCGCTATCGTCATTCAAAACGCGACAATTCTGACGATTTCGCACGGCACCATCGAGCACGGAGCCATCCTCATCGTCAGCGGAAAAATCGCAGAGGTCGGGCAGAGCGTACGTGCGCCGAAAGACGCGCTGGTGATCGATGGCGCTGGCGAGTTCGTCATGCCCGGCATCGTCGATTGCCATTCCCACATCGCCGTGGACGGCAGCGTCAACGAAGGGAGCGTCTCGGTCTCGTCCATCGCGAACATTGCCGAAGTTCTGAATCCCGACGACATCAGCATTTACCGCGATCTGGCCGGCGGGGTGACCACCGCGAATGTTCTCCACGGCTCGGCCAACTCCATCGGGGGCCAGACCCAGGTGATCAAGCTGCGCTGGGGCCAGCCTGCCGCGAAGCTTGCGTTTGAAGGCGCGCTACCCGGCATCAAATTTGCTCTCGGGGAAAATCCCAAGCGCTCCAATTTCAGCCGTCCAGGCCAGGAAAAACGCTATCCCGCCACGCGTATGGGCGTCGAGGAGACCATTCGTGGCGCCTTCACCGAAGCGCGCGATTACCAGCGCGTCTGGGCCGAGTACAACAAGCGCGTAGCCGGCGGGGAAAAAAATGTCCTTCCGCCGCGCCGCGATTTGCGCCTCGAACCCCTCGTCGAAGTCCTGGAGGGGAAGCGCTACGTGCACGCGCACTGCTACCGCGAGGACGAAATCCTGATGCTCCTGCGCGTCGCCAAGGAATTCGGTTTCAAGATCCGCACCCTGCAGCACGTCCTTGAAGGCTACAAGGTCGCTGATGAGATCGCGGCTTCTGGCGCGGGGGCCTCCACGTTCTCCGATTGGTGGTCCTACAAGGTTGAAGCCTACGAGGCTATCCCCTACAACGCCGCGCTGATGACCCGCCGCGGCGTGCTCGTCTCCGTCAACTCCGATGACGCTGCCGAGGCCACACACCTCAATCAGGAAGCCGCCAAGTCCATCAAGTTCGGCGGACTCTCCCACGACGAAGCCGTCAAAATGGTTACCCTGAACCCTGCCATCCAGCTCGGCATCGACCAGCGCGTCGGCACCATCGATGTCGGCAAAGACGCGGATCTGGTGATTTACAACCACGATCCCATGAGCGCCTACGCCGTGGTCGAGAAAACTCTGATCGATGGCCGCGTCTACTTCGACCGGCAGCGTGATATCGCCGACCGCCCGGCGCGGGAAAAGGAAAAGAAAGCGCTCCTTGAAAAAGAAAAGAAAGCCGCGGAAAAGAAGCCCGACGCCGAAGCCGGCAAGAAACCCGCAGCGAAGGCGGATGCCGCAAAACCTGAGGCCGCAAAGCCCGATGCGGCCAAGCCTGAGGACAAGAAGCCGGAGCAGACCACGCCCGACAAGGCTAAACCGCCGCAAGGCGACTCCCTTACGGGAGGTGGCCTGTGAATCGCACCACAGAAGTGAGCCGCGCCGCCATGTTGTTGGGGTTGTATTTTAGTTTGCCGCTGTTCGCCGCGGCGCAATCGTCGCAGCCGCCCACGTCCTATGCGATCACCCACGCCAAAGTATTTACCTTGGCCGGAGCGCCCATCGAAGACGGTACGGTGATCATTAGCAACGGCAAAATTGCCGCCGTCGGAAGGACAGTCGATATTCCCGCAGGCGCGCAAGTCATCGATGGCCAAGGACTGCAAATCTATCCGGGCCTGTTCGATTCCGTCACCCAGATGGGGCTCCGTGAAATCGGCGCCGTCGGCGCCACTGTGGATGAAACGGAAACCGGCGACTTTAATCCCGATGTCGTCGCGGCCACCGCGGTCCTGCCTTCGAGCGAACACATCACCGTCACGCGCGCCGCGGGCATCACCGAAGTGCTCGCCGTGCCCGCCAGTGGCGGGATGGATTCCTTCGGTGGCGCCGGCGTTGTCGGTGGCCAGGCCTCGGCCATTCATCTCTCGGGTTGGACCATCAACGACATGCTCATCAAAAAGAGCGCCGCCATGGTCATCAACTGGCCGACCATCGAAACGCGCTCTTTCGATTTCACCACCTTCTCCGTCAAGGAAAAGCCCTTCAGCGACGCCAAGCAGGAGTATCAGAAGAAAGTCGACGAGCTCGCCGATTGGCTCGAACGCGCCCGTCATTACGTGCAAGCCATGGGCCACGCCGGTCCCGCCGATTACGATCGCGACGTGCGCCTTGAATCGCTGGCTCCCGTCGTGCGCGGCCAGTTGCCGGTGCTTGTTTTCGCCGATCAGGCCCGCGATATTCGCAATGCCGTCGAATTTTGCGACAAGCAAAAACTAAAAATGATCCTCGCCGGCGGAGCGGAGGCCTACAAGGTCAAGGACCTGTTGCGCTCGAAACAGATCCCGGTCATTTTGCGCCCGGTGCTCGGCGAGGTCACCGAAGAGGACGATCCCTACGATCGCCTGCTCACGCAGCCTGCCGAACTCACCGCCGCGGGCGTCAAGTTCGCCTTCGCCAGCTTCGATAATTCCTTTGCCCGCCGCCTCGGCCAGAACGCCGCCAACGCCGTCGCGCATGGTCTTTCCTACGACGACGCCCTCAAAGCGGTCACCCTTTACCCCGCGCAGATCTTCGGCCTCGCCGATCAGCTGGGAACGCTGGAAACCGGCAAATCCGCCAACCTTATCGTCACAAACGGCGACCCCCTCGAACTGACCACCGACGTCCGCTATCTCTTCATTCGTGGCCAGCTTACCCCGACGGACAACAAGCAGCTGCGCCTCTATGAGAAATACAACGACCGCCCGAAGGCGAACTAACCAGGAGGGTTAGCTTTCGTCACCTGGCCCTTTCCGCATACCCGGCCCGGACTGATCAAGACATTCGGCCAGCTCGGTCCTCCGCTTGCCCGACAAAGCGGGGCGGGCGCGACGGGGGCGTTCCTCGACACGCGATCGCCGCGAACGAACCGGCTCTCGCAGGGCCAGTGGGAGACCGGCCTCCAGCAAACAATACGGAATTGAAACTTTTCGCGCCCTGGCGCGTTATTAGAGTGACGCCATGCGCACCCGTCTCGGCCAAGCCCGGGCCTTCTTTTCATTGCTCGCCGTGAGCCCGTTTGCGTGCGCGGTCACCCAGGCGCAGGAACCCGCCAAAATCATCGACCAGTACCTGAAAGCCGAAGGCGGCCGCAAAGCCCTGAGCAAAATCCAGACGCTCACTCTGGAAGGAACGTTCCCCGCAGCGGAGGGCCATCCGGGGACCTACACGCTGTACGTCAAGGCTCCGAACCGCTACTACTCCGAGCTCCTCATCGATAACCAGCCCGCCATCGCGGCCTACAACGGCAAATCCGCCTGGCACCAGGACTCCAGCGGCGATCCCGCCACGCTCCTCGGCGCCGCCAACGCTGAACTCGAAGCCGCATCGCAATATTACAACTCGCATCTTCTCGACCCCAAAAAAGCAAAAATCGCCGTCGCTTTCATTGGCCACGCCGAGGTGCGCGGCAAAGACGCGTTGCAACTGGAACTGACCAACCCCGCCGGTCTGAAGCGCGAACTGTTTTTCGATCCGCAATCCCACTTGCTGGTCAAAGAATCCGCGCAAATTGACGGCGTGAGTGACGAACGCATCTATTCCGACTTTCGCCCGGAGAGCGGCGTCCAGCTCCCGCACCTTCTCGAACTGCACCGCGGCGCCGCGGTCTACAGCATCACCATGACCCACGCCTCCATCAACGGTACTGTGGGCGAGCGCGTTTTCGACTTTCCCAAAAAATCTCAGGTCCAGCTGCCGGATCTGAAAGCGCTATTTAAGGAAATCGACGACAACCAGAAAGCCATCGACAAAATCAAGGAAAACTACGCGGGCACGCGCGTCGAGGACCAAACCGAACTGGAAAGCGACGGCCAGGTAAAGAAGCACGAGGTGAACGAATACACCTTCTTCTACTTCGCTGGCGACGAGATTTCCACTCTGGTCAAAAAAGACGGCAAGCCCCTCAGCGACGACGAGCTGAAAAAAGAAAACGAGAAAACCCAAAAGAGAATCGAGGAAGTCCAGAAACGCCAGGCCAAGAAGGACGCCAAAGAGGGAAAAGAAAAGGAAGAAGGCAAGGATTCCGATTCCGAAGACCCCGGCATCGAGGTCTTTCTACGCGCATCGCAATTTGTAAATCCCCGCCGCGAGAGATTCCGGGGACAGGATGTCCTGGTTTTCGACTTTGAGCCCAATCCCGAATTCAAAGCCCACAAACTGGCGGAAAAAGTCGTGCAGAAACTTGCCGGCGTGGTCTGGATTGACGAAAAAGCCCACGACGTGGCCCGCATCGAAGCCTGCTTCGTGGGCGACATGAAGTTCGCCGGCGGCCTGCTCGCCAACCTGCAAAAAGGCACCAGCTTTGTCGCCGAACAGGAATTCGTCAACAACGAGGTCTGGCTGCCAACCTACGAAGAAGCCCACGTCGGCGTCCGCGTCCTGCTCGTAAAGGGCATTAAAGTGAACGAAGTGACACGCTATTCCGATTACAAAAAATTCAATGTGGAGACCGTCGCGACGATCGGCAAGCCCAAGGAATCGGACACGCCCGCGCCTCCAGCCAAGCCAAATTAGCTCAATGCAGGCGCCGGCGAAGGTTGTGCGCTGCGCAACCGCAGCGCGGCATCGAAGGGGCGCGCCTCTGTAAGTCGCCGTACCCGCGGCAAGGTCGCAATTCGTCAAAATCTCTAGGGCCCGCGCGCGCCGGCATGCCTTGCGCGACACAGGTGCTGGGGTCACACTAGAAACTCGGGACGCGTTTCACATGCCGCACCCTCTGAAAATCGCACGGCCTTTTGGCGTTCTTGCCATCGCGGCGTTTCTTTTTTCAACTCCAGCCCGCGCGCAATCGCCGGACTCCCGGCAAGGGGCACCGGCCCAGACGCAACCCGTAATCCGCAGCAATTCCCGCTTGGTTATGCTGGACGTCGTGGTCACCGACAAAGCCGGAAAACCCGTTGCCAATCTGACCCGGGATGATTTCAAGGTACTCGAAGACGGCGAACCGCAAGCCATCGCCAATTTTGAGACCCCCGAGGCTCATCTCCATGCCGCCCCTTCCGCGCCCTCGGCAAAAACCGGCTCCGTTGAAAGTAAAAAAGCCCCAGCTGATTTCGCCGCGGCCAGCCGCCCCGAAACGATCCTCGTGCTCGACGAACTGAACACCTCATCGGTCGACGCATCTTTCGGCTGGCAGATGCTTCTCAAGTACCTGCGCAAGCAGGCTGCGACCCTTGAGAGTCCTACGGCCATCATGGTCCTCACCAAACGCCACCTGATAAAGGTCGCCGACCCCACGCAAAACACCGCTCAGCTGATCGCCAAAGCCAAAAAGATCGAACTCGAGCTACCCTCCCATTCCTCCGACAACGGTGTCCAAGGTGCCGCTGATTTAATGCTGACCTCGCTTTTGGCTCTCGATGAAATCGCGCTCTCGAGCTCCGACCGCCAAACGCGAAAAAATGTAGTCTGGATCGGCACCGGGTTTCCCGTCCTCTCCGCGTACAACGTCAATCTCGGCGACCGCGACCGCTTCCTCAGCTACATCCGTTACACCGCGAACTGGATGCAGGAAACTCGTACCAGCATTTACACGATCGATCCCCGGGGATTGCCGATTGTCGAGCCCGACTACATTTCTGATCTGGGCGTCGGCCAGGACTTCGGCACCACCACCGGGGAGCTGATTTTTGAGGGTTTGGCCCCAGCCACCGGCGGACAGATCTATCGCAATCGCAATGACGTTGACGTGGTCCTGGCTAACGCCGCCGAGAATGGTGCGACCTACTACACCTTGGCCTACTATCCCGAAAATGCTGATTTCGACGGCAAATTTCGCAAGATTCAGGTCCAGATCCTCGATCGACCGCAACTCACCGCCAGCACGCAGCAGGGCTATTACGCCATCGACGAAGGCTTCGGGGCTTCAAAAAGCGAACTGGATTTTGCCTTATCGCGCGCCGTAACCAGCCCGCTGCCATTTGCCAGCGTGCAGTTCGACGCCGTGGGCAAAGTGCTCCTCGCTCCGCCGCCCACCGCGCGTTTTTCCGTCAGCGTCGACCGCGACACGCTCTCCTGGAGCGCGCAAGGCAACGGCGACCAGCGCACGGAAATCACCGTCGTCACCGCGGAAGTGTCCGGCAAATCCGCGGTTCTCGGTTATAAGGTAAAAGAAATGGAAATTCTGGTACCCAAGGAAAAATTCGAGAACTCCCCGAATCACCGTCTGCTGTTTACGCTAAACGTCCCGCTGCCACCCAAAACCGACCACCTCCGATTCGTCATTCGCGATTCCGCCACAGGCCGCCTCGGAACCTACGACGCCCCGCGCCAGGGCCTTGGCCAGGAACTCTCGGCGAGCAACAAGTGAAATCGCCCAGAGAGACGCAGACCTTACAGGGCGCAGCCTGCTGCGCTCGAGCTTCCCCGGGGCGCATCCCCCCCGCACAGGCCTTTCCGGTAAGTTCAGAAACGCCTCTTATTTCGCCGCCACCGGCTGGTCGAGCACTTCGCGCACTTTAGCCGCCAGCGTGCGGGGACTGAACGGTTTCTGCAGGAACGACACGCCCGCCTCCAGCACTCCGCCCTGCGCGATCACATTATCCGTATAGCCGGACATGAACAGCACGCGCAGCTTCGGCACCCGCCCCGCCATCCTGCGCGCCAGTTCTCGCCCGCTGGTCCCCGGCATCACCACGTCCGTCAGCAGCAGATCGATTTTCCCGCTTTGCTCCCCCATCAGTTTTTCCGCTTGCTCCGCGCTATCGGCCTCCAGAATCGTGTACCCGCGTGCCGTCAGCACGGTTCGTGCCAGTTCGCGCACGGCCTCTTCATCTTCCACCAGCAAAATCGTTTCCGTGCCGTCGGCGGCTGCTCGCTCCTTGCTGCCACTGATCGCCGGAGCGGCACCGCCTTCGACGCAAGGCAAATACAACTTGAATGTGGTTCCGCGGTTCACTTCGCTATACACCCAGATATATCCTTCGCTCTGTTTCACAATGCCGTACACCGTCGAGAGTCCCAGCCCGGTTCCGCGCCCCGCGCCCTTGGTGGTATAGAACGGCTCAAAGATATGCGTCTGCGCTTCCGCGTCCATGCCCACGCCGGTATCGGAAACCGCCAACATCACGTACTTGCCCGGCTTCACCGACACATGATCGACGGCATAACCCGCGTCCAGCGTCACGTTCGAGGTTTCCACCGTTAGCCTTCCGCCGTGCGGCATGGCGTCCCGTGCGTTCACCACCAGATTCATCACCACCTGCTCGATTTGCGCGGGATCGGCTTTCACCGTTCCCAGCTTTTCCGCACAAATCGTGTGCATCTCGATGTTTTCGTCCATCAGCCGCCGCAACAATTTGTCCAGCCCCACTACGATGCTGTTCACATCGATCGCTTTGGGCTGCAGCACCTGCCGCCGGCTGAATGCCAGCAACTGCCGTACCAGCGCCGCCGCACGGTCCGCCGCCCCGGAAATCTGCTGAACGTCTGCCGTTGCGCCCGCCGGCAAGCCCGCCCGGTTGAGCGCCATCTCCGCGTATCCGTTGATAATGGTCAGCAGATTATTAAAGTCGTGCGCGATCCCGCCTGCCAGGCGTCCCACCGCTTCCATGCGCCGCGACTGCTGCGACTGATTCTCATGCTGCTTCCGTTCCGTGATGTCGACGATGATCCCTTCCATCATCGGCTGCTGCCGGTCGATGCCCACGACCACCGCGGTGTCGCTCACCCACACCGTCTTGCCGTCCTTGCGCACCACGCGATACTCCACATGGAATGGCGCCCCCCGCTTGCTGGCCTCCTCCGCCGCCCAAATCACGCTATGGTCTTCGACGGGAATATGGCGAATCCAATTGGTGGATTCCGCCAACCACTCCTCCACCGTGAAGCCAAAAATATTTTCCACCTGCGGGCTCACGTACAGCCACTTGCCTTCCATGCCCAACTCGGCGATGTAACTGATCGCCGCCACTTGTTCGACCAGCGTCTGGTAGCGAAACTCCGCCTGCACGCGAGCCAATTCCGCGCTGCGCCGGTCCGATATGTCCCGGCTAACGCACACCGTCCCGCCATCCGGCAGCAGGGTTATGGCCATTTCCAGCGGAAACACCGACCCATCCGCTTGGTGGACGGTTACCGGCCCGAACCATTTCCCCCGCTTCCGCAGCGTTTCACGGATTTCGCTCTCGACAGGTTCGCTGTCCCGGGCATCCGTCACGCCTCGCCAGGGTTTGCCGATCATCGTTTCCGGCCCAGCGTGTCCCATCATTCGCGCATACGCGGAATTCGCGTAAATGAAGACACCGGCGCTGTTCAGGACGCTCATCCCGTCGACGGCCGAATCCATAGCCAGAGCGTGCCGGCGGGCGGTTTCGCCGCTTCGTGATTCGCGCAATTGGCTTACGCACAGGCGCACCGCGTAACAAACGATGGACACGCCGAGCAGCGAGTAACGCAAGACTCGCCATTCGATCGGCAATTCCGCTACCTGCACCAGCACGATCAGCGGCGCCAGCGCGTAGGTGGCGTTATTCATCAGCAATTGCGAAAACTTCGGCGATTTCACCGCCGCGGGCGGGGCCTCCCCCGACGCTTGCCAGCTTGACGCCCAGATCGCTCCGAGCAGCAAGGGCAGCGTCCAGCACAAGTCATACAGGTTGCCCGTCGGCGTTTCCTGCATATTTTCATGAAATTCCGCGACCGCCGCCCCGATGGTGTACGCCGCCAGGTATAACGCCAGGCCCCCGAACAGCACGCGGGTTTGTTTCACGGTGCTTCGCAGGAGTTGAAACAGGGCCAGCGCCACCAGTCCGCAGTTCTCGCCGAACTCCATCCGGAGTTCCAGCTGCAGCGCATTTTGCGGGCTCATTCGCAGCGAGGGGATGTAGTACAGCCCGATATAAATCAGCGTAAAGACGATAATCAACTGCGTAAAATCGGCGATCGACTCGAGGATCGAATAGGTCGATTTTTCGTGCTCTTCCTGCAGCAGGGCCATGGCAAAAAACGCTCCCTGCAGGTCGAACAGGAAGCGCACGAAAGATCCCGTCGGCGGTTCCATGTGCAGGGCTACTTCATAGTAGGCCCACAAAAAATTGGAACCCCCCCAGGTCACAAAACCCAATCCCGCCAGGAGCCAGAACGGCCGGCTGAGACCTCGCCCGCGGCGCTGCGCGCTAAAGCACGCCGCAGCCGCCAGGAAGCTCGCCAGGATCTGCAAACCGTTGGAGATCAACGGAGTATACTGCCAGGTCTTGAAAATCGTGGCCATCCCTATATGCAGGGCTAGAATCAGGCAGGAGAGCACCAGGAGTCGGCGGGGCATCAACGGATTCCCTCACGAGAAAGCGCGCAAATTCTTCCGAATGACGAGTGTAAGCAACTTTGCGGGTCGCGAGAACGCCCATGCGCGGGTGATGTGTAGAGGTGGTGACCTCGCCTCGACAGGCAAGTATCAATTCCGCAAACGCTGGGGGGCCACCCTCGCTGGGTGCGCAGCCTTATCCTGAGCTGCCGAGGAATGCTGCGCCCCGGGCGCGCGGGCGAACGACTCTTCTTTCAAGCGAGACCTGCCGCGTTAGCAGGCCAGAGGCCAGGGCTTTCACCCGGCCCGCGCAACTACGGCAAGACCAGTTTTCCGGCCCGAGAGGGCTGTGGGCAACGGTTCAAAGCTGGTTCTATCGTCCCTCGAACGGATACTTATCCTGGGCCTGCACCGCGGCCGCCACGTTCCGTCGCAGGGCAATCGTATCCACAGCCCCGCGCTTGCCAAAACGCTTCAAGACGGCCATCTGGGTGGTCAACATATCCCCCTCATATACCGCGGCGAGCGCGCGCTTGGCGTCATGCTCGATGCGTTCCATGGCATCGTGGATAAACACCCGCGCGGCATCGATCATTACCTGTGTGGCGGCCTGGCCTTTACCGGCCGCGGCCTTCTGGGCCCGCAGCAGGCAAGACTCCATGCCATAAATTTCCATCACGACGTTCGCCAGCGCCGCAACCAGCTCCTGCTCTTCGGCCAGCTTTTCGCGGAATTTCTGCACCGCGCCGCCTGCCGCCTGCAAGAAGATCTTCTTGGCATTGCCCACGACGCGCCCTTCGTCGGCCAGCACGCCTTCCGGCGTTTCCTCAAACGAGGGACCCGCCAGAATTTCGTCGGCCAGGTTCATCGCCGCCGGCAGGAGCGCCAGCTGCCCGGCCATGGCCCGCTTCATCAGCATCTGGATAATCAGCATGCGGTTGATTTCGTTGGTGCCTTCAAAAATCCGGTTGATGCGCGAATCGCGGTACGCCCGGCACACCGGATAATCCTCGTGGAAGCCGTAGCCGCCAAAAATCTGCACCGCTTCGTCAACCACAAAATCCAGCATCTCGCTGCCATACACCTTGGAGATCGAACTCTCGATGGCGTATTCGTCGAGCACCGCCATGGTGTTCTTTACCTTGTCGCCTGAACCGGCCGCTGCGGCCATGGCCGTTTCCATGTTTCCTGCCGAGCGATACACCATGGACTCCACGGCGTACAGCTGAACCGCCATCTCCCCCAGCTTTTCCCGGATCAGCCCGAATTCCCCGATCTGTTTCCCGAACGCCTTGCGTTCCTTGGCGTACTTTGAGGCCGTCGACAAAACATATTTCGATGCGCCCACGCCCGAAGCGCCCAGCGTGAAGCGGCCGGCGTTCAGAATGTTGAAGGCCACGATGTGCCCGCGCCCGATTTCATGCAGCACGTTTTCCTTGGGCACTTTGCAATTTTCAAGGAACACCGGCGTCGTGGAGCTGCCGTGAATTCCCATTTTGTGCTCTTCGTTTCCCGGCTTGCATCCCGGGAAAGCCTTCTCCACGATAAAGGCGGTGAACTTTTCGCCGTTCACCTTGGCAAATACGATGAACAGATCCGCGAACCCGCCGTTGGTAATCCACATCTTTTGACCGTTCAAGATGTAGTGCGTGCCTTCGGCGTTCAGTTCCGCGCGCGTCAACGAATTCTGCGCATCCGATCCGGCTTGCGGTTCGGACAAACAGTACGCGCCGATGAATTCACCGGTGGCCAGTTTTGGCAGATATTTTTTCTTCTGCTCTTCGGTCCCAAAATAAACAATCGGCAACGTTCCGATGCCCGCATGCGCCCCGTGCGTGACCGCAAACCCGCCGTACAGCGACAGCTTCTCGGTGAGCACCATTCCAGATAGTTTGTCCAGCCCGGCGCCGCCGTACTCTTCAGGAATGCCGCCGCTCATCAACCCGAGCTCCCCGGCCTTTCTCACCAGTTCGGCCATCAACCCCGGCTTCTTGTTCTCGAGATCCTTGATGTGCGGAAACACTTCCTTGACGACAAACTCTTCCGCCGTCTGCCCGATCAGCCGCTGGTCGTCATTCAAATCCGCGGGCGTAAACACCTCCTGCGGCAGCGGCGACTCCAGCAGGAAACTCCCGCCCTTGGCAGCAGCCTTGTTTGCAGTCGCGGTAGCCATGAAAATGCTCCTTCAAAGCGTAAGTTGGTGTTGTCAGGGTGTCTGCAGCGCGAAACGTCATTCTACGCCCGCCGCCGCGGAAAGGGCAATGAACCCTCGGTACCAGTAGGTCCGCGGCCACGCGGCATCCCCCGGTGTTGGCACCCGCCAGGCGCGCTGTGGTCCCCTCCAATCCTGCCCTCGAGCAGGAGAAGCTCATCCTTAAAACCACCCGGCATTTTCTGTTACGGGGTTGCGCACATCATCTGGCTCAGGTGGTCATCAGCGCAGGCTGCGCCTGGCAGTGAAGACCAGCAGCAGCAGCCCGGAAGGTCGCGGGGTTTCTTATGGTGTCAAATCATCACTGCGCGGCAGCAGCACGCTGCCTACCCCGATAGCGTCTGGCCTTGATTCGGTTGCCGCAGAGCTTCATGTCACACCACCGTCGCCCCTTGTTCTTGCTGCCGTCCAGGAACAACCAGCGACATTCTGGATTTGAACAAGCGCTCAGCTTGCTGATCGCCTCGGAGGTCAGCAGCTCGAGGGCAGCCGACGCCAGTTTTCGAAACGGCGTGTCCGGCCGGTTCGTCCCATCTCTGTCGGCTTTCCAGCGAAGGCGGGAATCGCACCATGCAAGGTCCTCTGATCTCCGTACCGCCCGCGCGAAGGCGGACAGAGTTCTCACACTGTCGCTCAGAGGTGCCTGCCCGCGAGCAAGGGCATAAAGAATCGATGCCAGACATTCGCGCAGCTTCTTCGTGGAGGACAAAACCCGCTTCCTTCCCGCGGGATCACCCGTTGCGAAGTTCCGAACCTCCGAAGGTGTCATGAGGCCGGTCTGCTCACTGAAACGCAGGAGGTCGCCATAGTCCTTCAGAAGCTCCTCTCGTCCAGAAGGACGGAATCTCCAGTCGAGGGTGTTCACCAGGTCGAGCGCGGGATGCCCGGCAACCAGCTGGAAGGGTGCCGCATCGCGCTTTGCGCCAGATTGCACGGTCTATATGGTAATGCAAGGCTGCGCCAGAGTAACCAGCAATATGATTTACAATGGTGACGGAGGCTCTCCCTCTTGCCAGACAATCATCCCTCGTTTCCCTCGCCCTACGAAGAACTGTTAAACCAGGCCTGCGCCCACGCCCAGGAATACCTTGCGTCGATGCGCGATCGGCATGTAGGTGTTTCACCGCAAGCGAGGAATGGAATGCTTGCCCTTGGCGGAGCGATGCCCATCGCCGGCGAACCCGGCGACGTCGTCTTGAGAAGTCTGCACGAGGCTGGTTCTCCGGCGACGACCGCCAGCATGGGGGGACGATTCTACGGCGGCGTGATCGGAGGGGCACTGCCGGTCACTGTAGCGGCTCACTGGCTTGCAGATGCCTGGGACCAAAATGCCTGTCTCTATGAAATTTCCCCGATCGCGGCGTACCTCGAGGAACTCGTTCTCTCCTGGCTGCTCGATCTCTTCAATCTGCCAAGCTCAGCCGGCGGTTGCTTGGTGACGGGCACGCAGATGGCGGACGTCACGGCATTAGCTGCTGCCAGGACCTCTCTCTTGAAGGACGCGGGGTGGGATGTAGAACAGCATGGGCTGTTTGGAGCGCCGCCCATCAGCATTCTCGTAGGCGATGAGGTACACGCCACGATGTTCAAAGCGCTCGCTCTGCTCGGATTCGGACGCGAGGGTGTTATCCGAATACCGGTGGACTCCGAGGGCCGCATGCTGGCCTCGCGCATCCCTGAGCTTCGCGGCCCTGCAATCATTTGCGCGCAGTTGGGTAATGTAAATAGCGGCGCCTGCGACCCGATTGACGATATATGCGAGATCGCGCGAGGTTCAGGCGCGTGGGTTCACGTGGACGGAGCTTTTGGCCTCTGGGCGGCAACGGCTCCTGCCCGGCGGCATGTTGTTGCCGGTTTTACGGCCGCGGACTCGTGGGCGACGGACGGCCACAAGTGGCTTAACATACCTCATGACTGCGGCATCGCCATTGTGCGAGATCGCGACGCACTCCGCCGGGCGATGGCAATTTCTGCGGAGTATTACGGTCCAGTTTCTAGGCGCGAACCGATGCAGTGGTGCCCCGAGTCCTCACGGCGAGCTCGTGCTGTCGAACTTTGGGCCGCTTTGCGCTTTCTTGGGAAACAAGGAGTGGCGGAGCTGGTGGAACGGACATGCCGGCACGCGAGCAAGTTTGCGAAATACCTGTCCAACGCCGGCTTCGAGGTCCTGAACGAGGTCGAACTGAATCAGGTTCTCGTCGCATTCGGGACCGACGAGGAAACGGAACGAGTCATTCAGGCTGTTCAGGAGGACGGCACATGCTGGTGTGGAGGAACAATCTGGAAAGGGCGCCGAGCCATGCGGATCAGCGTGTCCTCCTGGGCTACCTCGAGCGAGGATGTGGACCGCAGCTGTCATGCCATCCGGCGTATGGCGGAGCAGGTTCTCGCCGGCGCGGGAAGCTGAGGACGGCACCGCATTCAGCGACAGTGAAAACCCCGGGGGCCAAGAGGTCGAACTCCGGAAAATCCATTCTGGCCCTGGGGAAAGAGCAACAAGCCCTGTATGATCGTCTCGCAACCGTCGGTGCGTATTTCTGAGGTTCGTTCCAGGTTCGACTTCCATGATCATCAACCTAGCGCGCCGCGCGCACGACCACAACTGGGAGCTGGACCCCATCACGCGGTCCTTGCTCGACAACGATTTTTACAAGCTGCTGATGCTGCAGTTCATCTGGAAGCAGTTCCCCACGACTTCCGCTACTTTCTCCTTCACCAATCGCACCTCCGAAGTCCGCCTGGCCGACCTCATCGACATCGAGGAGCTCCGCGAGCAGCTGGAGCACACCAGAAAATTGCGCTTCCATAAATCCGAACTCATCTGGCTGGCGGGCAATACCTTTTACGGACACCGGGGCATCTTCGAGCCGGATTTCCTTGAATGGCTCGAACACGACTTCCGGCTCTCCGATTATGAGCTTTCCAAGCAAGACGGGCAGATCTCCCTCACGTTTCGCGGGCTGTGGAGCCAGACCACCATGTGGGAGATTTACGCCATCTCGGCCATCAGCGAGTTGCGCACGCGCGCCAACCTCAAGCGCCTCAGCGAGTTCGAGCTGGACATCCTTTATTCCCGGGCCAAGACCAATCTGTGGCAAAAGATGGAGCGCCTGCGCGGCGTCCCGGGACTGAAATTGAGCGACTTCGGCACGCGGCGCCGCCACAGCTTCCTGTGGCAAGAATACGTTGTGAAGGCCATGCGCGACGTGCTCGGCCCAACCTTTACCGGTACCTCCAACACCTACATGGCCTACCACCACGACGTGGAAGCCATCGGTACCAACGCGCACGAGCTGCCCATGGCCCTGGCTGCCATGGCTGACGGTGCTGCAGCCCGCAAGACAGCGCAATACCGGCTGCTCGAACTCTGGCAGCAAACCTACGGCGGCGAGCTGCTGATCCTGCTGCCGGACACGTTTGGCACCACGCAGTTTCTCGAAAACGCTCCGGACTGGGTCGCCGACTGGACCGGGCAGCGCGCCGACAGCAAAGACCCTTTTCAGGCCGGCGACGAATACATCTCCTGGCTCGAGCAGCACCGACGCGATCCCCGGCAAAAGCTCTTTATCGCCTCCGACTCCCTCAACGTCGACACCATCCTCGGCCTGCATGCCCATTTTTCCGGCCACATCCGCAACGGTTTTATTCCCGCGGATTTCAAGCAGGCGGGGGACTTCCTCGACCCGCAAAAATGGCTCCCCGAACCCCGCATCCGCTTCAGCGCCGGCTGGGGTACGCTGCTGACCAACGACTTCCGCAATTGCAACCCGCAGGGCACCAACGACTTCGATCCTCTAAGCCTCGTCTGCAAACTGACCGATGCCGATGGGCAACCCGCCGTAAAGCTCTCCGACAACTTCCAGAAGGCTCTCGGCCAACCCGAAGAGATCGAGCACTACCGGCGGCTCTTTGGTCTGGCCGGCGTAGCCAACATTCCGGTTCTAACCTGAAGCCAGTTTGTGCTTCTCTTTAAGAAGGTTGCGAAGGGCGGCGGGTGGGGAAAGGCGCGCTTGCCAAGGAAGCTAGCCGTGACCGCTGAAGAGGCTGTAAACGAGAAGCGCCAGAACCAGGATACTGACCGCTACGTACGTCCAGTCACGTTCAGAAGAAAAGGCTCCGACGGAAAACGCTACCCGCGCCACGGGGGTGGCAATGAGCAGCAATAAACCCAACTGGATCAATCCGCGGCCGTGCCCGGTCCAAGCCTGTTGAACGATTCCGTGCAGCGTGCGCAATTCCGCCGGTTCGCCTTGAAATACGTGGTAATTCGTAACCGGGGCGGGGTGGCGCAGCAGAAACACGATGCCGCCAATCAGCACGATCAAGGCCGCCAGCAACACCCCGGTCCGCAACAGCATGCCCATGAGCAGGTCAATACGCTTGTCGTTCTGCAGACCTGTGAGCGCCGCTCCGGGCGCCTCTGCTGGCGGTGAGAATTCATCGCGCATCTTAGAATTTCCCCGCAAACCCGTTGTAGATCATCTCGATGGCCAGAGCCCCAATCACGGCGCTGAAGACCATACGCAGCGTTTTGACCTTGGCCCCGGCGAGCACCCGCGCGCCCAACAGCGATCCCCCGAGCACGCCGAGCATCACCGGCATGGCCAGCGCCGGATCGATATAGCCGCGCCCCAGATAGATACCCGCGCTGGCCGCCGCAGTAACGCCAATCATGAAATTGCTGGTGGTGGTAGAAACCTTAAAGGGAAGTTTCATGGCCCGGTCCATGGCCAGAACCTTTACCGCACCCGACCCGATTCCGAGCAGGCCGGACAAAACACCGGCCACATACATAATCGCAAAACCCAGCGGGACGCGGCGGACGTGATAGGTTGCCAGACCATTCGCCGTCGGGAAGGAGCTGTCCATGTGCAGCCAGCTGGCGATACGGTCTGGTCCTTCGTCCCGGATGGCGTGCTCCTTCTGCCGCAAGGAGGCGTACGCGGAGTACAGCAAGACCACGCCAAAAATGATGGCGATGGCCGAAGCCCGCAGGTACAGAGCCAAGGCGGCGCCGGAGAGCGCTCCGATGGTGGTAGCGATCTCGAGAAACATGCCCACGCGGATGTTGGAGTAGCCGTCGCGCACGTATGCGGCCGCGGCTCCCGAAGACGTGGCGATCACGGAGACCAGCGCCGCCCCAATCGCGTACTTGATGTCCACGCCGAACAGCAGCGTGAGCATGGGCACAATCACCACGCCGCCGCCCAGGCCCGTGAGCGCGCCGAGAAAGCCCGCCAGCAGCGAGCCAAGGGCTATCACGGCTGTGAATTCAAGGGTCGTCAGGTTCGGCAAAGTTCACTCCGCAGGCGCCGCGCGGTGCCAGTGTCATGCGAAAAGGTTGGGTTGCGCAGGTTGAGTTCGCCTCCGCCTGCCACGTTTCGATGCCGGGCGCTTGCAGTTATATCTCAAGTATTTCTCGGGCGCGAGGACGGGGCGCGGCAAAACGTTGTGGCCCGGGCGTATTCTTCCGCCGACAGCGCGGCAAAAGCTCAAAGAGCACAGCCGGGGTCGCCTACGGCGAGGAACGCGACAGGCGGAGACGGTCTACTTGGTATCCTTGAAGGATATTAGGATCAGGCGCGCCTCCGGTCCATCTTCCACGGTGAACTTTGGCTCCGCCTTAAGCGGCAGCCACAGCACTTCACCTGAATGCAGGATCTGGGTTCTGGTCGCCGGGACGCGCGCTACCTGAATCGGGGCTCCGGAGACCGCGATCAGGAGCCCGGGAAGCGCATGGGGCTGGTCGACGATATCGCCGTTGCGGCGCACCACCACGGAATCGACGCGGATCTCGTCGGTCTCAAACAAGGGACGTGTGGCGATGGGGGCGCCAGGTTGCTCGCCGGTCAAGTCGCAGGCGCCGACATCGCCGGGTACGATTTTTTCGCAGAGGTTGCGCGGCTCGCCCTGCGCGTGCAGCAGCTCAACGGTGATATTGCTGAATGGCAAGCCGGCGTCGGCCTTGACCAGGTGCGCGAACCCGCCGCGCGAGTAGGTCACTTGGCCGTCGGAAAGTTTGCCGCGCACTTCCGGTTTTCCGACCACATCATTGGCAAAGTCGGCGGGGCCGAGGGTAACCGCGAGATAAGGGCGGTTATGCGGATGCAAGAGCGTGCTTTCACCCGCAGGCAAGCTGAACCCGAAGGCGCGCACGTAGGAATTGTCAATCAGCAGATGATGGTGCGGCTCCTCGGCCATGTCCACGGATGCGGGAGCTTGCGCAAGCAGCGGAACGGCGAGCAAGAAGGGGAGCAAGCAAAAGCGCGTCTTCATTTTAGGCCACTCGCTCAAAAATCCCTGCCGCGCCCATGCCGCCGCCGATACACATGGTGACCATGCCGTAGCGGGCATTCTTGCGCTGCAAATCGCGGATAATCGTGGCCGTCAGCTTTGCACCGGTGCAGCCCAGCGGATGACCGAGGGCGATGGCCCCGCCGTTGGGATTTACGCGCGAGGCATCGAGGCCGGCCTGCTGAATCACCGCCAGGGACTGCGCGGCAAACGCTTCGTTCAACTCGATCACCGCGATATCGCCCAGCGACAATCCGGCTTGCTTGAGCGCCTTGGGAATGGCAAACACCGGGCCGATGCCGAACTCCTCAGGTCTGCAACCCGCGGTGGCGAAAGCCACAAAGCGCACCAGCGGTTGCAGCCCCAGGGCGGCGGCACGCTCGGCGCTCATGACCACCACGGCCGCGGCGCCGTCGCTCATCGGCGAGCTGTTTCCCGCGGTGACCGTGCCTTGCGCATGAAAGGCGGGCTTCAGCTTGGAGAGCACTTCCACGGAAGTTTCCGCGCGCGGCAATTCGTCGGTGTCAAAGATGAGCGTTTGGGTCACGGGCTTGGCGGGTTTGCTGCCGTTCTTGCTTCCGGCGCCTGCGCCATTGCCCAGCGTGGTGATTTTTACCTCGACGGGAATGATCTCGTCCTTGAACTTTCCCGCGGCGATAGCTGCCAGTGCCTTGCGATGCGATTCCGCGGCGAACTGATCGGCCTGTTCGCGCGCGATGCCGAACTTCTTGGCGATATTCTCCGTGCCGAGACCCATGTTGATGTAGGAGTCCGGATAATGGTCGACAAGCCAGGGATTGGGCGAAATTTTGTTGCCGCCCATGGGCACCAGAGACATGGACTCCGTGCCCCCCGCGACAATAATCTCCGCGCCGCCCGAGCGGATACGCTCGGCAGCCAAGGCGATGGCCTGCAATCCCGAGGAGCAGAAACGGTTAATGGTCATCGCCGAGGTTTCAACCGGCAAGCCCGCGCGCAAGGCTGCAATGCGCGCCACGTTCATGCCTTGCTCGCCCTCGGGCATGGCGCAGCCTAAAATCACGTCGTCAACATCTTTGGCGTCAAGCCCCGGAACGCGCGCCAGCGCTTCCTTAATTACCAGGGCCGCCAGATCGTCGGGACGAGTGGTGCGCAACGTCCCTTTGTAGCCGCGGCCTACGGCCGTACGTAGCGCGGAAACAATCACAGCTTCAGGCATAAATGACCTCGTAAAATCGCCAACCTTGCGGGCCAACTCCGCCCCCAGTTGCGCAACACCATTGGATGCCCTTGCCGTGAAAAAAGCAAGATTGCCGGAACGGAGCATGGTTTTGGGGGCCCCTGGCTCGCCGCGCCACACGCCATCCTAGCGGTGTACAATCTGGACTTTAACAGGGAGGTATCAACGCAGATGCGGTCATCGCTGCTTGCCGGCCATGCGGTCATCCCTCGCTGGTTGCCGTGCCTGTTTTTGACCATGTTGTGTGGGCCCAACTCCGCGCCACAGACGGCATCCCAGCACGCCATTGTGCTGCACGCGGCTCGACTTTTGGACATCAGGAACGGCCGCCTGGTAGAACCGGGTGAAGTGCTGGTGCTCAGCGAGCGCATTGTGGAAGTTGGATCGAAGGTGAAGCATCCGGCGGGCGCGGAGTTGATCGACCTTGGCGATCGCACGCTGCTGCCGGGGCTGATCGACGCGCACGTGCATCTTTTCTTGCATCCGGGCGCGGAAGATTTGCAGACTGTGAAGGAATCCGTCCCGGAACGCACCATAAGCGCGACATTGGCGGCTCGCGATGACTTAATGGCGGGGTTTACCGCGGAACGAGACATGGGCACGGAGGGCGCCGGCTCGGCCGATACCGCCGTGCGGAACGCCATCAATGAAGGGCGCATTCCCGGGCCGCGCTTGCGCATCAGCGGCAACGCCGTCGATATACTCGGCGGACACGAAGACGCCAATGATTTTAATCCCGAGCAGCATGTCCTCTCGAACGCCACTTATGCAAATAATGCCAGCGAGCTGGTGGCGGTGATCCGCCAGCAGGTAAAAGAAGGCGCCGACTTCATCAAGATTTACCAGACCGGCCCGGATACGGTTAGAAATGGCAGGCTGGTTACCAACTATCAGTATACCGAGGCCGAACTGAGCGCTGCGGTAGAGGAAGCGGCGCGCACGGGTCGCCGCGTGGCGGTGCACGCCATGACGGAGCCGGGGACGCTGTATGCCGCGCAGGCGGGCGTGGCGTCCATCGACCACGCCAACCAGCTTGGCGAAGACACCATGCGGCTGATGCGCGAGAAACAGATTTTCGCGGTACCCACATTCACGATTTTCGAATATTTTACCGATCAGAAGGCCAAATCCGCGAGGGACCCCGGCGATCCGGCCCTGCTGCGCATGCGCCAGACGATCGATCTGCACGAGCAGGAATTTCACAAACAGCTCGCCGCGGGAGTGCCTATGGCGGTTGGTTCTGATGTGGGCCCCTTCCCGCACGGAACGCAGGCGCGGGAATTTGTGTTGATGGTGAAATATGGCATGGCGCCCCTGGCCGTGATGCAAGCGGATTTGCTCCATGGCGCGAAGTTGCTCGGCTGGGACGGGCAGATCGGCGCGCTCGAGCCGGGTTATTTTGCCGACGTCATCGCCGTGCCGGGTGATCCACTGCAAGATATCGCCGTGTTGGGGAATGTTTCGTTCGTCATGAAGGGCGGCGTGGTTTACAAGAGGTAGGCGCGCCGGCCGGCTGTCGGCCCCGGGTGGCGAAGGCAAGGAACAAAATGCTCTTCCCTCTGGGCTCCCGGGCGCAACCAGCGCGGGCTTCGCGGCATGGCCCGGTACTACAGGTGCTGCGCGCGGAAGGCCGGGCCAGGAGGCCTTCTTCAGCGAACTTTGCCTGGTACCGGAGGATGGCAAGAAGGCCACGCCTGTACCACGATTCCGTTGCACGGCTTTTTGGCGGACGCCTATACTGGCGGGTAATCGCTCTTCCGGGCGCTTGTGGCGTGTACCGGTGTGCGAAGGCGTGTTTGCATAAAATCAAGCAAAGGTCAGGGCCAGCCGCGAGTGGAGGACACAAAGCAATTTCCGGCCGTGGAGCGGCGCCGCAATCTGGCGGTGCCCTTCGATCGAGAAGCGGGCGAGGTTGCGGTCTTCCAGGAGCTCGGGAAGGCACTGACGTCGTCGCTGCAACTGGATCAGGTTCTCCGCACGATTATGGAGAAGATCGACGAATTTCTGCGGCCCGATAACTGGTCGCTCTTGCTGCTCGATCAGGAAAAGCAGGAGTTGTACTTCGAGCTGGCGGTAGGGAAGGCCTCTCAAGCTCTGAAAGACGTGCGCGTGAAGGTGGGGCAGGGGATTGCCGGTTGGGTGGCGGAGCACGGCGAGACCGTGGTGGTGCCGGACACTTCGAAGGATACGCGGTTTTTTTCAAAAGTTGACGAAAAGACCAAGACCGACACGCAGTCGATTGTAGCCGTGCCGGTAAAGTTTCGTGAAACGTGCCTGGGCGTGATCGAGCTGATCAACTGCATCGGGCCGGACGGATTCGATCCGCGCGATCTGAAATTGCTCGAGGCCCTCTCGGACTTCGCGGCCATAGCCCTGGAAAATGCCCGGCACGTGAAGCGCATTCATGAATTGACGATCACCGATGACTGCACGTCCCTGTACAACGCGCGGCACATGAGTTTTATTCTGGAGACGGAGATTTACCGTTCGCAACGCTACAACTACGAATTTTCCCTGGTGTTCATCGATTTGGACCATTTCAAGCAGGTGAACGATACGCACGGGCACCTGGTCGGTTCGCGCCTGCTCGCAGAAATCGGCAATGCCTTAAAGACGCGCTGCCGGCTGATCGATTTTGCGTTTCGTTATGGCGGCGATGAATTCGTGATTTTGCTGCCGCAGACGTCGAAGGAAAACGCCCTGAATGTGGCGCGGCGTTTGCACAAGCTGATCCGCAACACCAAGTGGTTGTCGCCCGAAGGCTTGCAGATACGCGTGACCCCGAGCCTCGGCGTGGCCTCCTACCCGGTGGATTCGCGGACCAAGGAAGGCTTGCTGCACCTCGCGGATGAGGCCATGTACCTGGTGAAAAATACCAACCGCGATAGCGTGGCGGCCGCGAATATCGGGATTTTGCCGGACACGGTGGCGGGCGCGGAGCCCTTAGAAGATCTCGAGGATGGCCTGGATCTTGAAATCCCCGACGACGCTGAAAGGTCGGGCAAATTGTCTCCGGAACGCCTGGAACGACGCCGCGAAGGCGCGTAGCGGGTTCTCTCTCCAGCTCTGAACTGCTGCAATGGACTTTACCTGCAGCCCCTGCTCGTCTATACACGAGCTGGGAATTTTGCTTAACTGAAAATATGAAACGAAGCGAAGCGGCGCGGTATGCGCGATGGTCCGCGGCGGTGGCATCGTTGCTTGCCGTGACGACCGCCGGGGTGTACGTCGAGCGCGGCTGGAAAGCGCGCAAGGAGAGAAGGAATGCCCCGGCGGCGGCGGCAGCCAACGTCTCGCGGCAGTCAAACGGTCTGACTTTTTCGAAGGTGGAAGGGAATCGCAAGACTTTTACGGTGCAGGCCTCCAAGTCCACGGATTTCAAGGATCGGGATTTGACCGAACTCGAAGTCGTGGTGATCACCATTTTCGGCAAGAATGGCGACCGCCATGACGTGATCCATACTCAGAGCTGCCAGTACGGCAAGACGGACGGCAATGTGGTGTGCAGCGGAGCCGTAAGCATGGATTTGGAAAGCGCGGCGGACTTTGCGCGGTCTGCCGGCTTGAACCCCGGCGTCACACCGCAAATAATGCACGTTGAAACCAAGGCCGTCACCTTTAACCGCTCGAATGGCACGGCGGCAACCGCAGAGCCGGTCAGTTTCGATTTTCCGAACGGCAGCGGAGAGGGCGTGGGGCTCGAATACCAATCGGAGGCCGGGGCGGTCAAACTGCTGAAGGATGTGCGCTTGAAGCTGCGGCCGCCAGCCAATAACGCCGCGCCGGGGAATGGAAAAGCGAAAACGCGCGCCAAAACCGTGTCGAGCAGTGCGCCAAGTAAGCCCGAGGGCCCAAGCCCGAATGGCCCGGCCGCCTCCGCACCGGATCGCGAGGTCACGGTCACGGGATCGAGTCTGGATTTTGATCGCATCTCGCGCAAGATGCACGTCACAGCTCCGGCCGTGGCGGAAACAAAAACGACGCGGCTCACGGCAAGTGAACTGACGATGGATATGGACGCGCAATTCCGCGCGCAGACCTTGTTGGCGTCAGGGGGCAGCGGCCAACAGCCCAAGATGGTTTCGCACGGCCGCGAGGGACAAACTGAAGTGCAAGGAGACAGGTTAACCGCCGAGTTTGCGCCGGAAGGCTGGGTGACCACCATCCTCGCGGAAGGCAATGTCACGGGCACGCGATTTGCGGACCTTGAACGAGACGATGCCAGTTCGCAGAGCGCGACCATCGCAATGTGGCCACGCGTCAACGAGGTCAGGGAGTTGAACCTGCGCGGCGATGTAGTGCTGAAAACCGTCGTGAGCGCCAGCGGAGATTCCAGGGTCCTGCATACCAATGCGCTGCGCATGGAATTTAGCGGAGGCGGGCCGGACGAGGCCAGCCGACCGCTGGCGGCCGAGACGCTTTCCGCGGGCCGGGTGGAATGGTCGGAGACGAACGCGACGAGCCTTTCTGCGGGGGCCCCGGCAAAGAACGCGGCCGCGGCAAAGAGCAAATCTGCAGCAGGCGGAGGTGCCGGCAATCCGCAAACGCCCGCCCACACGACCCTGGCCGCCGATAAGCTGCGCATGCAATTTGACGCGTTGGGCAAGCCGAAGCAATTACTCGCCGATGGCCACGTGCAGACCGAACGCACCATGACCGGCAAAGCCACCCAGACGGCCACGGCACAAAGCGGCGCCGCGCAATTATTGCCCTCCGGTGGATGGTCGCAAATGGATTTAAACGGCGGAGTAAAATTGCGCGAAGCCGACCGCAACGGTCAGGGCGATCACGCCATGTTCCGTCGGGAACAACAGACCGCGACGCTGACGGGCCATGCGTTCGCGCGCGACGCGACCACCGAGACCTCCGCGCCGCGCATCGAGTTCGTCCAAAACACAGGTGACATTCACGCGGAAGGCGGGGTGCGCTCGACGGATTTTTCCGCGCAAACGAGCGCGGTGCAGCTAGCCCCCGCACCAACGCACATTACCGCAGATACGCTACAGGGCAATTCGCAGACGGGCCGCGCTTTCTACACCGGCCACGCGCGCATGTGGCAAGGCGAATCAGTGCTTGAAGCCGACTCGATCGAATTGCTGCGCGAAACGCGGGTGATGAATGCCCTGGGAAATATTCGCGCGGTGTTCCCGCAAGAGGCGGCGATGTCCCCGGGGGCGCCAAACCCGGGCGCCGCCTCCCCGGTCAGCAACGTTCGGAGCTCCGCGCCAACACCGCTCGCCAGGCCCGGCGCGGGCCAGACCGCCGGGCCGCTCGCGGCGAAAAAATCCACGCTCTGGCACGTGACGGCGCAATCGCTGGTGTACAGCGATCTGCAAAGCCATGCGCACCTTGAACACGACGTTATCGCGGTGTCCGCCGACCAAAAGATGCGCGCGCCGGTGGTCGATCTGGATTTCACGCGCGGAACGTCCCTCGCTGCCCCCGCAAACGCGCCGGGCGGCGCCGCCCGGACCTCGCCGACCGCCTCCGGTCCACAACAGATCAGCCGGGCCGTGGGTATCGGGGGGACCACCGTTGAGGAAAACGGCCGCAAGGCGGTGGCGGAGCGCGGGGTGTACACCGCATCGGACGGAAAGTTCGTGATGTCCGGGGGAACCCCCACCTTGTACGACAGTACCGAAGGCACTACCGTCGGCCGTCAATTGACCTTCTTTTTAGCGGATGATACGATCATCGTCGATTCGGAAAACGGTCCAAGAGTTTTGACCAGGCACCGAGTCGAGAACTAGGCGACCCATCCCGGTCATGATCATGGCGAGGTATGCTGAAGCTCCAGGCCATTGAGTTAAGCAAGTCGTATCGTGGCCGTAAGGTTGTGGACGACGTAGAAGTAGAGATAGGCCAGGGGGAAGTCGTAGGCCTGCTCGGTCCGAATGGCGCGGGAAAAACCACCACATTTTATATGATCGTCGGCCTGGCGCGGCCAGACTCCGGCAGAGTGTTGCTTAACGACAATGAAATCACGGATTTGCCTATGTACCTGCGGGCCCGCAGCGGGATCAGTTACCTGCCGCAGGAGCCCTCGGTCTTCCGTCAGCTAACCAGCGAACAAAATCTGCTTGCAGTGCTCGAGACCTTGCCGCTTACCCCGGAGCAGCAGCGCGACCGGCTCGAAGAGCTGCTGGTGCAGATGGGCCTTGAGACCGTGCGCACCAGCAAGGCCTACACCCTTTCGGGCGGCGAACGCCGGCGCCTCGAAATTGCCCGCTCCCTGACCCTGCAACCCCATTTTATTCTGCTCGACGAGCCGTTTTCCGGGATCGATCCGCTCACTGTCAAGGATTTGCAGGAAATCATCCGCGAT